>JBAUNU010000546.1:0-10376 GCA_049579405.1 Methylocella sp. | reverse complement strand
GCGTTATAACCGCGGCTCCAACGGTGCCGAGACCGGCAATGCCGATGCGCAAGGGAGGCGGCATGGACGCAAAGCCCGCGAAGCCGGGAGGGGTGGGAGACGGCACAGCGGCGGCAGAAGGGCTTATTGCCCGATTTTCGCGATGCGATCAAGGCCGTGGATCCTCAATGGAACCTTGGGCTTCCTTCCGCCCGGGATTAAAAGATGGTTCAGAAAATCCGCGATGATCTTCGTGCTTGACAGCGCACGGCTCGCGCAGGTTTCCTCGGCGATCATCGCTTGCGTTCGAGTTTCGCTCAAAGATCCGCCATGCCGGGATTGCCAAAGCCCTTTTCGCCGCAAGACGGCCGCCAGTCCGATGCGGCACTTTTGGTCGCGCGCGGCACGCGGCGGCTGTTGCGGCGGCTGAACTTTTCGACCGTCACCGAATTGCCGCTGCTCTCGGGACGGCGCGCCGACATCGTCGCGCTCGCAATGGACGCCACGATTATTATCGTCGAAATCAAATCCTCCGTCGCGGATTTCCGCGCCGACGGCAAATGGCGGGACTATCGCGCCCATTGCGACAGGCTATTTTTCGCAATCCCCGAGACCGTGCCCGTGGAAATCATGCCACATGACGCGGGACTCATCTTGGCCGATGCCTTTGGCGCCGAAATTTTACGCCAAGCGCCAGAGCATCGCATGGCATCCGCCACCCGCCGCGCGGTGCTCATGCGTTTCGCGCAGGCGGCGGCACACCGGCTGCATCGCCTGAGCGACCCCGAGGTGCGCGCGGGGAGCGATTAGGCAAGGAGCCGCTGAGTGTTATTATGAACGATGCCGTAATACCGCGAAGGGCGAATCTGTTCCGGACGCTTCGCCGCCAACATACATGTTTTCGAAAGTGACCCCCGGCTTGCGCGGATAAAGATCGAGATTCAAGGCCAAAAATTCCGCCGCCAATGCGCCAAGATCGATTTGGCCATTGAGAATCGGATCGGGAGGGTCTTGTGGCCCAGCAAACGTTGCCGCCGGGCCGCCCGCCGCCACTTTCTGGCTGGCGCGCTCGCCCAAAGCCTGCGGCGAGGGCGCGAAATCCACGTCAACAGGAGCGCTCACAAGGGTCTCGAAAGGCTCGAGACTGACCACGCAGGTTTGCGTCACCAGCGCGTGCAAAACGCCGCTGACCTTGTATCCTTTCGGGCCTTGTTTCCGCACATGGAAATCCGCCTCGAAAGTTTGAACCGCGACGAGGCCGTAGCCGCCCGCGAGCGCGGCGCATTCGGTCTCATTTGCGCAAAGCCTTATGTCGAGACCGGTATCCGGGACGGTCTCGACGACGAGCATGCGCATGAATTTTGCCGCGCCTGACTTGGCGCCTGTCTTGGCGGGGCCGGGCTTGCGGGATCTCGGTGCGGGAACGGTGCTGGATGTCATCGCCACCCCGTGGTTGCGGAGCATGAGAGCATCGACGCCGGCAAGCGGATCGTGCAAGAACACCGGACCCGGTTCGATCGAGGCGCTCAACGAATGGCGACGGGCTCCGGAAACGGAACCGGGCCCAGGGTTAAGGCCTCGAGCGAGACCTTGGCCAAGGCTTGGTCGGCCGTTTCCGCATAACGCGCGAGCCGCTTCGGATGTTTGCGGCCATCATAGCGGCCATCATAGACGTTTCGCGCAAGCGCGGCTGTCAGATCCGGCGGACCCCCGCACAATGCCCGCTCATAGGCGGCGGCGCGCCCGAGAAAAGCCCCGGCGATGGTTTTCATCTGCTTCGGCACGCTTATGTCGCCAACGCCCATTTCCCGCAAGGCGATCTCGAAGGAACGAAAAATGGCGTCCGTGAGATCCTGGGCAATTTCGGGCGCCGGCGGGTCCATGCGATTGAGGCGCCGCAGGACAAGAACCGCATGCAATGTCACTGCTTCGAAGCGGCCTTCAAGGCTATCCTCGATGCAATACTCCGTGAACAGGACGGGATCGCGAGCGGCCGCCACGATCTCGCCGGAAAGCCGGTCGATCAGTTGCCGATTGGCGGAGCGCCGGAAGAACCTGAGAACCATGCGTCCGCGTCCCAAAGGCAGCCACCGGCCGCGCTCGCCGATGATCTGCGGGCCTTGCTTTTGCCTGGGCGGGAAGGTAGGCATCGCGCGGCAAAACGCAAGGATTATTAGGGATAGGCGAGAGAGGGGCCGGGCCGTTGTCGTCGCGATGGCACCAATTGCGCAAGCAATGTGTTCATTTAGGAATGGAATTTTCCAGCATCGTGGCATTGCCAAAATGCACAACTCGGAGGCCTGCAGTATGGAATTTATGACGGCGCGGGAATCGGGCGGAAAGCGCCGCGCGCCGGGCCGCGTGAAACTGGCCTTGGCGGCGGCGCTGGCGCTGGCGCTCGGCGGCTGCCTTGGCTATGACGGTCAAGTCGTTCACGGTTACCAGCTTGACCCAAAATCGGCCGAACAGGTCAAGGTCGGGGCTTCCGCGGAGCAGATCCTAGTCCTTTTGGGGACGCCGACGACGACATCCACCGTCGGCGGCGACGCCTGGTATTACATTAGCCAGGTCACCAGCCGGAGCGTGCAGTTCATGGCGCCGAAGGTCACCGACCAGCGGGTCTTCGCGGTCTATTTCACCAAGGACAAAAAGGTCGAGCGCGTCGCCAATTACGGCATGGAGGACGGCAAGCTCATCGATTTCGTATCGCGCACCACGCCGACCGCCGGCGCCGAGTCGACCTTCCTCAAGGGCATGTTCATCAATCTTCTGCATTTCTGAGCGCCGCGCACGCGGCGGCGCGTCCTCAATGCGCGAGGATGACGAGCAGCAACAGCGCGACGATATTGGTGATCTTGATCGCCGGATTGACGGCCGGGCCGGCGGTATCCTTGTAAGGGTCACCGACGGTGTCGCCGGTCACCGAAGCCTTATGCGCCTCGCCGCCCTTGAAATGCTTGACGCCGTCCTTGCCGACAAAACCGTCCTCAAAACTCTTCTTGGCATTGTCCCAGGCGCCGCCGCCGGACGTCATCGAGATCGCCACGAAAAGCCCGTTGACGATGACGCCGAGGAGCGACGCGCCCAGGGCCGCGAAGGCCGACGCCTTCGAGCCGGAAATCAACAGAGCGCCAAAATAAACGGCCAATGGCGCAAGCACCGGCAGAAGCGAAGGCACGATCATTTCCTTGATCGCCGCCTTGGTCAGCATGTCGACCGCGCGGCCGTAATCGGGACGCTCCGTGCCTTGCATGATGCCGGGCTTTTCGCGGAACTGGCGCCGTACTTCCTCGACGACGGAGCCCGCCGCGCGGCCGACCGCGGTCATCGCGATACCGGCGAAGAGGTAGGGAATCATGCCGCCAAAAATCAACCCTGCCACGACATAGGGGTTCGATATGTCAAAGGATACTACGTCCATTCCCTTGAAATAGGGAAACTGATCGGGGTTCGCTGCGAAAAAGCCGAGATCGTGGCTATAGGCATTGAAAAGCACCAAGGCGCCGAGCCCAGCCGAGCCGATCGCATAGCCCTTGGTCACCGCCTTCGTCGTATTGCCGACCGCGTCCAGCGCATCGGTCACGTGCCGGACCTCCTTGGGCAGGCCCGCCATCTCGGCGATGCCGCCGGCATTGTCGGTCACCGGCCCGAAAGCATCGAGCGCGACGATCATGCCGGCGAGGCCCAGCATGGTGGTCACCGCGATCGCGGTGCCGAAGAGACCGGCGAGCTGGCTGGTCGCGATGATGCCGCCGATGATGACCAGCGCGGGCAGCGCGGTTGATTCGAGTGAGACCGCGAGGCCTTGGATGACGTTGGTGCCATGTCCGGTGACCGAGGCATGGGCGATCGAGACCACGGGCCGCTTTCCGCTGCCGGTGTAATATTCGGTGATGACGACGATTAATCCCGTCACGAGCAAGCCGGCGAGACCGCAGAGAAAGAGATGCGAACCCAGGACCGGGATGCCGCTCGCCGTGCCGATGGTCCCCCAGCCTACGGTGAGAGAGGTCGCGGCGGCAAGGCCCGCGATCGACAGGATTCCGGCGGCGATCAGGCCTTTGTACAGCGCCCCCATGATCGAATTGTTGGAGCCGAGCTTCACGAAGTACGTTCCAGCGATGGAGGTGACGATGCAAGCCGCGCAGATCGCCAATGGATAGAGCATGGCGGCATCAAGCACCGGCTGACCGGTGAAGAAAATCGCGGCGAGCACCATGGTGGCGACGACCGTCACCGCATAGGTTTCGAAAAGATCGGCCGCCATGCCGGCGCAATCGCCGACATTGTCGCCGACATTGTCAGCGATCGTCGCCGGATTGCGGGGATCGTCTTCGGGAATGCCGGCTTCGACCTTGCCGACGAGATCGGCGCCGACATCGGCGCCCTTGGTGAAAATGCCGCCGCCGAGGCGGGCAAAGATCGAAATGAGCGATGCGCCGAAACCGAGCGCGACCAGCGCGTCGATTGTCTCGCGGCTGTTCGGCGCATGGCCGAGCGGCCCGGTGAGAACGTAAAAATAACCGGCGACAGCAAGGAGCGCCAGGCCCGCGACCAACAGCCCGGTGACGGCGCCCGCCTTGAAGGAAATGTCAAGGCCCGCGGCGAGCGATTGCATGGCCGCCTGCGCGGTTCGCACATTGGCGCGGACCGAAACATTCATGCCGATAAAACCTGCCGCGCCGGAAAGGATCGCGCCGGTCAGAAATCCGGCCGCGAGCAGCCAGGAAACGAGGAAGCCAAAGGCGGCGAAGATGGCAAGGCCGACAACGGCGATCGTCGCATATTGGCGTTTCAAATAGGCTTGCGCGCCTTCCGCGATTGCCCCGGCGATTTCCTGCATGCGGGGCGAGCCGGCATCGGCGGCGAGGAGTTTCGACGACGTCACCCCGCCATAGACGATCGATAAAAGACCAGCGGAAATCACCACCCAAATGGAATTCATGCGTTGCAACCTTGTGCGTGGTTTACGGAGAGGACGACGCCCTTCGCCGGGCCTGATGAATGATCTTTGCAGAAGCCGCTCAACCGCGCCGTTGGATGTCCCGCACGTGTGTCCATATTTAGGCGGCCGGTGCTTGATCGCAGCTTTAACGCCGACGGTGAGTTTTTGCGGATTCGGTCTTGCTCATATCGATTGGGTTTATGGCACCATATCGGCTGTTCGCGCCATGGCCTTTCCGGCCTTGGGACGTTCTCTCGAAAGCCCTCATTCAATTCCGCTGCTTGGATATGAACCGGCTTATGGACGTATTGGCTTATGGACGTATTAACGTCTCTACATCAAGCCATTCGATGTCTTCGGTGATACGTTTGCCAGCGGCGAGACTGTATCGTGATCGGGAGGGGCAGGCCGGCGAATGAGCCACACGCTCAGCATGATTAACGCTGCGCACCCGATTAGCAAAAAAGTGTTGCGCACCCTTTGCACGAAAATCACGAGCTCCAAATCAGACGCGGGCTTACGCGGGCGCGCAAAAAACGTGAGAAAACCCGCGATCCCGATCACCGCAGGCACCGCCTTTAAAAAGCTCATTACGTCCATGTCGCATTAATTCCGAAATAACGAAGTCATGAGCCGAGCTTAATCACGACCGCCGGACCGAAGACCAACCATACGTTTCTTCTTGGCGGCCGTCCATAACCGTACCGGCGCGCCGAGTCAACGAATGGTCGAAGCTAGGTAGACCAAAACAGCGACGCCGAGGAAGCGGCGCCAGGGGTTGACGCCGCGCACCGCTTCGTCGAGGGCCCAGACGATCAGACTACCGCTGGCGATCACCTTGGCCACGGTTGATATGGCACCATTCGGAATGCTTGAGCCAGAGGATTGCCGTCGCGACGAGAAATACACTAAGCGCGAGGTTTGGTGTCTGAGCAACGGTGATCGCCCCTGTCTCGCGGTTGCGGAAACACCAGAGCAGAAGTCTTCGCACCGCCGCGGCTGCCCGATTCAAACTCGTATCTCCCGGAGTTCGCGCCACGGGTTGCCGCTTGGTGACTAGATCGCCAAAGAGTACAGAAGTACAGTAATGGTGAGCCTCGGCGCAATTGGCCCAAACGCGCGTTCCCGCGCGCCAGGTCAACGTGTCCGAAAGCGCCTCTTCACCGGCGTCATTGGCGTCGAGGAGGTATCGAAAAGCTCAGTTGCTTGGTGCTCGGCGGCGAGATCGCGCGCCACGAAATTCTCTCGCCAAGGCTTGAATTTCGCTGGCCAGGCGGGGAGCGAGACCCATCCGATGCGGCAAATTTCCATCCTCCATCCGGGAGGTTTTGGTGCTCTCAAGATGGTGCATGCGGCGCAACCCGCGCCAAGCCCCGGCATGGTGATGATCGGCGTGGAAGCGGCGGGCGTAAACTTCGCCGATTGCGTAGCGCGGCTTGGTCTTTATGCCGCCTCCTGGCGCTATGCTGGTTGGCCACTGACGCCTGGATTCGAGGTCGCCGGGCGCGTGTTGGCACTCGGCGAGGGAGTCCACGGCCTCGACATCGGAAAACGGGTGATCGCGCTCACACGGTTCGGAGGGTATGCGGAACACGTCGTGGTTCCTCGCCATCAAGTCTTTGCTTGTCCCAGTAGCCTGACGGCCCCCCAAGCTGCTGGCATAGCCGTCGTGTTTCTCACGGCGGCCTATGCGTTGGACGAGCTTGCGGCGCCCCGGCCGGCAAGCACGGTGCTCGTCCACTCCGCGGCGGGCGGCGTAGGCGGGGCGTTGCTGCAGCTCGCCCGTTTGAGGGGCATCCGCGCAGTGGGCGTCGTCGGGTCCACCCACAAGCTTCAGGCGGCAAATGATGCGGGCGCGCATGCGGTCATCGACGCATCTGGCGAGAACTGGGTCGCGGCGGCTCGCCATTACGCGCCAGATGGGTATCAAGCCGTCTTCGACGCTAACGGGCTAACCCTGCGCCAGAGCTTGCGATTGCTGGCGCCAATGGGGCGGCTGGTCGCGTATGGGTCGCACGGGATCGTACCGCGCAACGGAAAGCTGTTTGGCGCATTGGCGGCGATCGTACGTTATGCGCTCCTGCCTCGTTTTAGTGCTCTGCGGCTCGCCAACGAAAACAAGAGCCTCATGGCCTTCAATTTGTGCTATTTATTCGACGAGGCCTCCCTCCTCAATCGGGTCATGCGCAGTCTGCTGACGGATTTCGATCAAGGGAGGCTGGTCCCGCCACCCACGAGGTGTTACCAGTTCGAACAGGCTGGTCTGGCACACCGCGATGTTCAATCCGGGCTGACGATCGGAAAGTGCGTGCTCACCATGGGGTCCCTCGAGGCGAATTCATTCGCGCGAGCATTGGAGGCCCGCTCGGCAGCGCCATTCCGCTAGAAATGTCGGAAGGACGGCCGCGCGAAAACCAAACTCCGCCCCTCCGCATCCTTGAACACCGGCGGCGCGTTGCCTGGCCTTGCCGTGCCGACCGGGTGCACCAAGATTCCGGCGGCGGCGGCATCGGCTTCGAATGCGGCGCCTTGGGAGGGCGGCACGGCGCAAAGAATCTCATAATCGTCGCCGCCGGTCAGAATCGTTTCGAGGAGAGACGGGGCTTCGTGCAAAATTTTCCGCGCGGCTTTGGAGAGCGGCACATCGGCGGTCATGACCTCGGCGGTCATTCCGGTCAGGCGCAACATTTTCGCAAGATCGCCCGCGAATCCGTCCGAAACGTCGATGGCCGCATGCGCATGCGCGCGCAGCGCCTCGCGCAAGGCGAGACGCGGCTCCGGTAGAAGGGTGCGGCCGGCGAGAAAGGCAGCGTCAGCTTGGCCAGTGCACTGGGTCCACTCCGCGTCTTGCGCCGCGTCGCGGCGAAATTTCAACCCCAACGCCGCGTCCCCAATTGTCCCCGTCACATAGATGCGGTCGCCCGCCGCGACGCCCGCGCGCAAGATCATTTTTAGCGCCGGGACGGTGCCGAACGCGGTTATCGACACGATGAGCGAGCCTGAACTCTTCACGGTGTCGCCGCCGAGGAGCGGACAGTTGTGGGCCGCGGCATCCTCGCCGAGCCCTTGCGCGAAACCCGCGAGCCAATGCGCCGTCCAATCTTCCGGCAAGGCAAGCCCGAGGAGAAAACCGGAAGGCTCCGCGCCCTTGGCGGCAAGATCGGAGAGGTTCACCCGCAAGGCCTTGCGTGCGACCGCGCCCGGCGGATCGTCCGTAAAGAAATGCACTCCGCCGATCAACATGTCCTTGGTCGCGACGATATCATGGCCCGGTTTTTGGGCGAGAATCGCGGCATCGTCGCGCAGGGCAAAGGCCCCCGGGCCAGCGAGCGGCGCGAAATAGGTCGCAATCAATTCGTCTTCGGACGGCCTGTTCATGCTACTCACGCGCGAATTCCGACGCGCGGCACTGGCGCGCCAGGGCATCCAGCACCGCATTGATCATTCCGGCTTCCTCGGGGCCAAAGAAGGCGCCGGCGATATCGACATATTCCTTGATCGCGACACGTGCCGGAACGTCGGCGCGCTCCTTCAATTCATAGGCGCCGGCGCGCAGAATCGCGCGCATGACGGAGTCGATCCGCGTCAAGGGCCAGCCCGCGGCCAAGGCTTTGTCGATAGACCGGTCGATTGGACCCTGGGCGGAAACAACGCCGGTTAGAATATCGCTGAAAAACGAGGTTTCCGCATCCTTATATTGCACGCCCTCGATTTCATTGCCGATCCAGAACGATGCGAATTCGGCGCGGGTCTCCTTCAGCCCTTTCCCGGTGACCTCCATTTGATAGAGAGCCTGAACGGCGGCGAGGCGCGCGGCGGAACGCCGGCCAACATTGTCCATCAGGAGGCCCCGATTGCAAGCTTCAGCCGATGGATCGAAAGCGCCGCCCGCGCGGCATCGCCACCCTTGTCGCCTTGCCGGGGATCCGCGCGCGAAAGGGCCTGGGCCTCGGTATCGACAGTCAAAACGCCGTTGCCGAACGCGAGTTTTCGCGCGAGGGAAATCTGCATGAAGGCGCGCGCGCTTTCATTGGCGACGATCTCGAAATGGTGGGTCTCGCCGCGAATGACGCAACCGAGGGCCACCGCGCCGTCGAAAGGGTGCTTCGAGGCTGCCGCATGATCGAGCGCGATCGCCAGGGCGAGCGGGATTTCGAGCGCGCCGGGCACGCCCGCGAGTTTGAAGGAGGCTCCCGCCTCGGCAAAGGCGGTTTTCGCGCCTTCGAGGAGCATCGCCGCGATATCTTCGTAATAGCGTGCCTCGACAATGAGGAAGCGCGTGCCCCTGAGACTGGAATCGAGGATGGGTAAAGATTGCCGCTGCAACGGCATGATGCTTACTCGAAACGAGGCAACGCGCGGAAAAGGCGGGCTTCACGCAACAAGCAAAACCTTCCGCCGCAAGGCCGGCCGGGGTGCTCACAACCCACCAGTCGCGCCGCCGGGGATGATTGGCCCGCGCCACCGTCCTCACGAGGACGCGCGATAGCCGTTGTCTGATTTCGTCGAACGGATGATCGCGCGCGCCTCGCCATCATGGCCTGCCGCGCATGCGCTGGCCGCGCGGCCCAGATTGGTCTCGATCCGATCGTACACTGGCCGGTTGAGATTTCCAGTGCCGACGTCGGCGTCAAGCAAGGTTTGAAAGTGGTTGAGATCATTGGTGCAGGCGGCGCCCTCGGGCAATTTCGGCCAGTTCGGCGCAGCCGGCGCCTGGGGCGCCACAGCCGCGACTGGTGCGGAGGAGCCAGAGGTTTGATTGCACCCGCCGAGGGTGATCGCGGCGAGAATAACCCCCATCGAAATGGACGCGGTGCTGGATATTGATCCAAATCTGGACGTTTTTCGCATGGCAAACTCCGCAAGACGCGCGCGGCTTGAGTTTCGCCGGCTGCCGTCGTGTCAGTACACATGCGGCCGGGGATAATCAACCGGAGGGATTGCCGCCGGGAGCGCCGCCGGACACTTCTCTATTCAGGGGTTGCCTTTGAAGGTCTAGCTGTAATGTCTCAACAGGTTGTTCACGGGGAGAAACTGAGGATCGTGGGATTTGCGAAGCTCCCGCTCTACAGGAGACCCGTGAACATTCATTTAGCATGCCAAAGCGAAACCCAACATGCGAGCCTGGCCGTCAGGAAATGGCTCCGGCGCCACCAAAGCGAAGGCGTGGTGGGTCTCCGGACCAGCCGGCCGCATCCCCGGCGAACCCGGATCACATCATCATCGGCCTCGCTTCATCATCGGCCTCGCTTCGGCATCAACGATGCCCGCCGATTTCAACGATCCCAAGAAACGGCCTATCGAAACACGACAGCTGCTAGCGCTCTGGACTAGGGGGCGTCAGGTCCCAATCCGACGGCTGGCCCTCGGGAACGAAGGCGCCGTCTTCACGCAAGGATCCGCGCACCGGCTCTCGCGGGACCGGGGCGTAGGCGCGCGCGGAGGGCACGCC
>JBAUNU010000545.1:0-6286 GCA_049579405.1 Methylocella sp. | reverse complement strand
GTCTTCAGAGCGTGCAAGGACGCCGGGGTCAAACGCGTGTGCTTTGCGAGCTCGGCGTGCACATATCCGACAAACTTGCAAACCGCCGACGTAATCCGGCAGCAACGCTATCTTTCTGAGGAAATGGCAGATCCTTTCAAAGAAGGCTGCGCGTTAGCCGATGGCGAGTATGGATGGGCGAAGTTGATGGGCGAAATGGTCTTGCAGGCCTATCACAGGCAATACGGGCTCGAGGGTGTCTCGTGCCGCCTCTTTACCGTGTATGGGCCGCGGGAAAATGAGACACACGCGATCATCGCTTTCGTTGCGAAAGCTCTGATGCGTCAGGATCCATTTGAGATCTGGGGATCAGGTCAGCAGGATCGCAACTTTACGTACGTTGACGACATCGTCACCGGGATGATGCTCGCGGCACAGAAGGTGTCGGATTGCCGCGCGATCAACCTGGGCACGGATGAAATCGTGAAGATCATCGATGCGGTGCGCATAGTTTGCGATATCGTTGGGCATCGGCCGTCCGAGTTTTTTTGCGATACAACGAAGCCGGAGGGGGTCTTTGCACGTGCAGCGAGCGTAAAACGTCAAGAACAAATACTTGGTTGGCGTCCCGAGGTCTCGTTCCGTGCGGGAATCGAGAAGACGATTGATTGGTTCGCAAATTCTCACGATACCGGTGCCCTGAAGACAAACTTTGAAGCCCGCCTCTTTGAGCGCAAGGTCTGACGGTGGAGCGCGGTTGCCGCGGCGAGCGGGTGCCGTCGCGGGAGCGGTTGGAATTTGAAGGTGACATAATCTCCAGTTTTTTGACGTCCCACGCCTTACTCGCGGCTGGAGTCAGTCAGATCCTGCGCCACACGCTCGATCCGTTGCGCCGCCTCGTTCAGCGAAACCGCCACTTGCTCGGTCCAGTCAGAGGCGGGAGTTGAAGGAGCTTTCAGCCGCGCGAGTTCGGCTTCGAGCTCGCGGACGCGGGTGTTCGCCTCCGCCCATTCGTCGGCGAGGGTGATCGCCGCCATGATGATGAGACGCTGGTCGCCGATCTCGCCGAAACGCTGCCGCAGCGCGGATATCTTGGCATCGACCAATTGCGCGAGGTCGCCGAGACGGATGTCCTCGCCTTCGTCACAGGCCACCCGGTAGATCCGGCCGCCGATCATAACCGCTAACTCCGCCATCATGCCCTCTCAAACAGGAATTGCCGAAGGTCCCGCGGCTCCGTTAGCCGTCGCGGGCGGCGGCCTCGGCGACAACCGCAAACCGGCGGGCGCATTAGTGGGGCGATCGCCCCCAACCGACCCATTCGGCTCGTCTGATAGAAAGCGCCAAGGCCGGCCAAACTCGACGCCCGGCTGGCGGCAAAGGCAGGCCCGCGACGAGGACGCTGGCTTGCGGTATAAAACCTGCGCCTCGGAGTCCGGTCAACCGTCATCGCGAAGCCTCCGTTCCAGCGATGCGTAGTCCACGCCGCTATCGCCGCCGCCGCGGAATGAACGCGCACGACCAAGGTGCATGGACTGAGAATCACCCAGTTCTTCCGTTGGCCAATCATCACAGGCCTGCTTAGGTCCGGCAATCTTGAAAGCTTTTAACACGATAGCCGGGGATGAGCGGAATCGCGGACAGCTAGTGCTTCAAAAAAGTCGAATTTTGTTCCCTTTCGTGCTAGCAAGCGTCTTGGAGAACGGCCATGGCGCAAGCTGCATCCGTGACGGCGGCGCTCCTCGTCGTCGGCGACGAGATCCTTTCCGGGCGCACCAAGGACCAGAACATCGGTTATATCGCGGATTACCTTACCAAGATCGGCATCGATCTGCGCGAGGTGCGCGTCGTTCCGGATGTGACGGCCGAGATTATCGCGGCGGTCAATGCGCTGCGTGCGCGCTATGATTATCTCTTCACGACCGGGGGAATCGGCCCGACGCATGACGACATCACCGCCGGCGCGGTGGCCGCCGCGCTCGGCGTCGGAATTTCGGAAGATCCGCGTGCGATAAAACTTCTGCTCGAGCGAATCAAGCCAGGGGATCTAAACGAAGCGCGCCGCCGGATGGCGCGCATTCCGCATGGCGCCGGCCTTATCGAGAACAAGATATCGGCGGCGCCCGGCTTTTGGATCGCCAATGTCATCGTTATGGCGGGGGTTCCCGCGATCATGCAAGCCATGCTCGACGATGTCGCGCCGAAGCTCGCAACCGGCACTCCGATGATCGCCGAGACAATTCCAGCGGGAAGTTTGTTCGAGGGAGCCTATGCGGCCGCACTCGGCGATCTCGCCGCCGCCAACCCGGAGCTTTCGATCGGCTCCTATCCCGCTTTCCGCGACGGCGGCTTTCACAATGAGATCGTGGTTCGCGGAAACGACGCGGAAAAGGTCGCCGCGGCCGCGGCGGCGATCGGCTCCATGGTGGCCCGGCTCGCCAGAGAGCGGGCCTGAGGATCCTTCCAAAGAAACGCCGTTGCCAAAGAGGGGATCAGTTGCACAGCGAGGTGCGGGCGCTCGCCTGGCGGCTCTCCGCGGCCGGGCGTTTTTCCGGCATGGTGGCGGTCACGAGAGGCGGCCTCCTGCCGGCAGCCATCGTCGCGCGCGAGCTCGACATTCGGGTCATCGAGACAAACTGCGACGCGAGCTATCCTTATATCTGTGACTCGCCGCGGCGTTGTTTTAGTCTAATGGCGAGATTTGGCATTACGCCGCGGCGCCCATCGCGGCCGCTTTTTTCAAAAGCGCCTCGGCCATCCTTATGCTCGCGATGTCGATCAGCCGGCCGTCGAGCGACACCGCGCCCTTGCCGGCCTTGGCGGCCTCGGCCATCGCGGCGACGATCCGGCGGGCTTTGGTCACCTCGGCTTCGGACGGCGTGAACACCCCATTGGCGAGTGCGATCTGCGAGGGATGGATCGCCCATTTTCCCTCGTAGCCCAGCACCGCGGCGCGGCTTGCCGCGGCGGTAAAGCCGTCGGCATCCGAAAAATCCCCGAACGGCCCGTCGATGGGACGTAGCCCATAGGCGCGGCAGGCGACCATCATGCGGGTCTGCGCGGCATGCCACTGATCGGCCCAGTAATAGGCGCGATTGCCGGAGGCGTCCTTGTCCGTGAGCACGCCGTAATCCGCGTTGACGCCGCCGATGACCGTGGTGCGCGCCCGCGTCGAGGCGGCGTAATCGGCGACCCCGAAGGACATCGCCTCGAGCCGTTTGCTCGATTGCGCGATCGCTTCGACATTGGCCATGCCGAGCGCGGTCTCGATCAACACCTCGAAGCCGATCCGTTTGTCGCGTTTCTTCGCCGTCTCGATCTGGGTCACCAGCATGTCCACGGCATAGACATCGGCCGCGACGCCGGCCTTGGGGATCAAGATCATGTCGAGGCGCGGGCAGGCCTCGACGATATCGACGACGTCGCGGTACATATAATGCGTGTCGAGACCGTTGATGCGGATCATCATGGTTTTCGCGCCCCAGTCGATGTCATTCAGCCCGGCGATGATATTCTTGCGGGCCTGCTCCTTGTCGTCGGGGGCGACGGCATCCTCGACGTCTAGAAATATAATGTCCGCCGCCGACAGGGCGGCCTTTTCGAACAATCCCGGATTGGACCCCGGAACCGCGAGTTCGGAGCGATGCAGGCGCGGCGTTGCCTGCTCGACGATCGTGAAGCTCATGCCCTTTTTCCTCTCTCGTTGCGGTTGTTGGCCGCGGCGGCCTTCAGCCGGTGGCGCCAAGGCCGCTGGCGATGCAATTGATCGACAGCAGCAGGTTCGACTTATAGGCCTCCATGGCCTCTTCGGTTTCGCAAGCACGGAAGCGGCGCAACAGCTCGACCTGGTCGCGATTGACCTGGCTGATCGTCGGCAGACGGTGCGCGAGACGGGCACGGTAGCTGGGGAATCGCTCGCCGATCTCGCGCTCCTGGCTGATCCGCAGCACCATCTCGCGGGTCAGCATGAACTCTTGCTCGATCAGGGCGAGGATGGCATCGCGCTTGGCCGCGTCGGCGACAAGGCCGGCATACTCGCGGGCGATTTTCAGATCGACGAGGCATAGGGTTTTTTCGACCTCGCCAATAATCAACCGGAACAACCGGGATTCTTTGAACATCCGCCGCAACAGCGCCTCGCCACGATCCTTGCGCACATCGAGAAAACTGGCGATGCCGCTCCCCGTCCCGTACCAGCCGGTGACTGCATGGCGGTTTTGCGACCAGGCGAACACAAAGGGGATTGCCCTGAGGTCGCCTAGCGAACGGGCGCCAAAACGGCGCGCCGGACGCGACCCGATATTGAGCAGCGCGATTTCCTCGAGCGGACTTGCCGCCTGAAAATACGGCAAAAGATCCGGGTGCGAAATCAACCCCGCATAGGCCGCATAGGCGGCACCCGAAAGCGCCTCCATCGCCTCGTCGAACTCGGCCCTCGGCACCAGCGCCTGCTCGCGTTCGGATATAAGAGCGTGCTTGAGCACCGCGGCCCCGAGCACTTCCATCTGGTAGGCCGCGGTACCGCGATTGGCGTATTTGAACGATACCACCTCGCCTTGTTCGGTCACCCGGAAGCGCCCGTTGATCGAGCCCGCGGGCTGCGCCGCGATCGCCTGTGCTGTCGGGGTGCCGCCGCGGCTGACCGAGCCGCCCCGGCCGTGGAAAAACGCGATCGGAATACCGCTTTCGCTTCCGGTTTTGGTTAGCCGCGTCTGCGCCTTCGCCAATTCCCAATTGGAGGCTAAAAATCCGCCGTCCTTGTTGGAGTCCGAATAGCCGATCATGACTTCCTGCACCCCTCCCTGGGCGCGGGCGCTGCGCCGGACGACCGGCAGCGACAATAGTTCGCGCATGATGGCGGGCGCGGCGCGCAAATCGGCGATCGTCTCGAACAGCGGCACGATCGGCAGGGTGCAGGCCTCGACGCCCGCCGCATCGAGGAAAAGGCCGGCTTGCTTGGCAAGGAGATAGGCGCCGAGAACGTCGGCGACCGAACGGGTCATGCTGAGGATGAAGCCGCCGAAGGCTTCGCGATCGAACTCCTTGCCTTTATCGCTTGCGAGCTCGAACATGCCAAGCGTCTCCAGTGCCTCGGGCGGCAGGTCCGGCCGCGGGTGCTTCGCCGGCAACGGGTGGGCGAGCTCGGCGACGATCCAGTTTTTCCACGCCGCCGATCCGGGATCTGGCGGTGTTCCGCCGTTCTGCCCAGCAGACGCCCGCCACAGCGCCTGCAACGTTTCGGTCAGACGCGTCGTGTTTTCGCGAAGATCGAGCCTGACCGTGCGGAAGCGGAAGATCTCCACCGCCCTGCGGACCGGCCGCACGAGGTCCTCGCTAAGATCAGGGGCGCCGCTTTCGATCAGCGCATCCTCCAAAATCCGCAGATCGGCGATGAGCTCGTCGGCGGTGCCATAACCGGCGTCAACCGAGGCCTGCCCAGTTGCGGCGCGGAAAATGGTGAGTTGGAGTTTGCGCAGCATGCAAAAGAGGAACTGCCGATAAGGCTCGCCGGAGTTTCGCTTTGCTATCATCGCGCCGTCTCGGCTCTCGGCGAGGGCATTGCCGAGTGCCGTCCGGAATGCCGGCGAAAAAGGCAGCGCCCGCTCGGCGATCGACATCCTCTGCAACAGAGGCGAAAGCTGCTGCTCGTAATGGCGCAGGCTTGCCAGAGCATTTTGGGCGAGCGCGCGGCGCGTGACGTCGTTGGTGACGAAGGGATTGCCGTCGCGGTCGCCGCCAATCCATGAGCCAAATTGGAAAAACGTCGTCGGCGCGAGGGGTTCGCCGGGATAAAATTGCGCGAGCACACGGTCGAGCTTCTTCAAGAGAGCCGGGACGCCATCGAACAGCGTCTCGTGGAAGAAATGCAGGCCCCAGGCGACTTCCTGATCGACCGACGGCTTCTCCAGGCGCAGCTCGCCGGTCATCCACAACAGCGCAATCTCATCACGCAATGTGTCGATGATCCGCGTGCGTTCCCGCGCGGTCCATCGCGGCTGTTCCAGCTCGACCAGCAGCCGGTAAATGCGGCGATGCTTTTCGAGGACGGTCACCCGCTTTGCTTCGGTGGGATGCGCGGTGATCACCGGCCGGATCCGGGTCGAAGCCAGCCGGCCGCGCAGCTCTTGCGCATCGGTGCCGAGATTTGCCGCCTCGGCGATAAGATTGGAGAATGTGCCCTCCACCGCCGTTTCGCCGCGCACGCGCTCGGTTTGGCGGCGCAGCCTCATCGCGGTATGCTGTTCGACGATGGCAAGCAGCTGGAACCAGATTCCGTGGGCCTGGAAGACCCGGGCGAGCAAATCCG
>JBAUNU010000544.1:0-14640 GCA_049579405.1 Methylocella sp. | reverse complement strand
CAGCAAAAAACTTACTTTTAGAAAGCGCCTATCAAGGGATTGCCGAAGCTGTGGAATCCCTGTTGGAAGGCGGCGTACCGATCGACTCCCTCGACAACGCGACGGGCATGACAGCGCTACATCTGGCGGTCGGGCGTAATCACCTCGAATTGGCGCGCATTCTTGTAGAGCGCGGCGCATCGTTCATGCCCGACAAGCAAGGCCGGATGCCGACGACAATTGCCGCCGAGTGCGAGGTGAGCCCAGAACTCTGCGATTTCATAGTCGAAGCAGAAGCGACAGCCGAGGTCAGGGCCAAGGGCGTTTAAACGCTCTCTGTCCGGGGCATTACGCGGCTTTGCCTAGCACGCGCGGTCCACTGCAAATCTCTCCAAATACCATATCAATTCAGCAAACAAGTTTTGCTGTTTCAATGTATTAGATTATACAAAATCAACATTCCGCGAATATATCTAATAATATTAGCAAACTAGAATTCTACACACGGTTGTTTTTAAAATGTTAGAAATTTGTCAATATTGTACATTTTTGCATTATAGGACCTTGTACTGCCATAGCCTGCCAAATATATGTTGAAAGTTTTAGTTGTATGGCCATATACTAAGTATAGGGGATAGCGAGCAATGTTTTTGTATTACAAAAACGCTCGTCAGGGGGGCACCCCCTGAAACCCCGCTGGCAGGCGGCCATGTACGATGACTCGACGAACACCACCCTTCCGCAGAGGCGGCAGGCCTCGCAAAACCGACTCCGAAAAGCGCAAGCTGCTCATCTCGGCCCGCGTGCGTCAGGACGAGCTGGCGACCATCGAGGGCCGCGCTGCAGAACACAACATCCCGCTGTCCGACTTCCTCCGGGAGCAGGCCCTGTCAGGCACAATCCTCGTTCGCCGGTCGCGCACGTTAAGCGCGATCGACCGGCACGACCTCGCCCGGATCGGTTCGAACCTCAACCAGATCGCCCGGGCCTGCAACGCGACCGGCGACACATTCCGGGCGCGCAACATCGAGGCAACTCTGGACGAGTTGCGCAACCTGCTCAGGCGCATCGACGCGCCGGGGCAGGCCTTGGATGAACTGGGCGAAGGGTAGAAGCACAAAAGGGCGCGGAACGTCATTCAAGGGCGCTCTGGTCTACGTCCTGCACGACAAGGACGCCCAGACATCCGAACGCGTCGGTTTCGTGGAGCTGCACAATCTGGCGACCGACGACCCGCACCGCGCGTGGCGCGAGATGAAAGCGCTGTGCGATGCGGCCGATGAGTTGAAGAAGCGTTCCGGCGTCAAGGCGACGGGGCGTAAGCTGACCAAGCCGGTTTACGCTTTTACGCTCAACTGGCACGAGGCCGACAAGCCTGATGCCGCGCATATGCGCGAGACCGCCTTCGATGCCTTGCGCACCCTCGGCATGGAGAACCATCAGGCGGTCATCATCGAACATACCGACCGGCCCCACAAACATGTCCATGTCATCGTCAATCTTGTCGATCCGGAAACCGGCCAGGCCGCGCCCCTGTCGAACGACGCCCACAAACTCGATCGGTGGGCCGATAATTACGAGGTGACCCAGGGCGTTATTCGCAGCCCCGACCGGCGGGCAAAGTTTCATGCCCTCGACAACGGCATCGAGCCGCCGAAGCGACCGGCCCAGGCGAAGTCGCGCGAGGAATGGGAAGCCACCCGGACGCTCAGCGGCCAAAAAGCAAAACAGCGCGCCGCCGAAATCAAAGCCGCCTACGCCGCCCATGTCGCCAATCTGAAAGCGGCGCAGAACAGCGCGTTTAAGGGGCGCACCGCTCAGGCCGAGAAACTGTGGAACAGCTATACAGACGACCGCAAGGCCGTGAACGACCGCTATCAGCCGTTTATCGATGCCATCTGGAAAAGCAGGCGAACGAGACCGCCGCATCCCTTCACTGAGCAGGCGCTCCATGACCTTCAGGAAAGCGCGGAGTGGAAGCAACTCGGGCGCACGCAGTTCGCCCAGCACCGCCTCTTCAACGCCCGTGAAAGCGCCTTCCTTGGCGCGATCGGCAACGCTGTGCGCCTTCACTATGCGGCCATGAGAGAGCGGGGCGGCCTTGCCAACCTGTTCAAACTCATGATCAGCCCCGCCGAACGCCGGAAGCAGTTCCAGCAGCAGCAAGACTCCCAGAAGCAGGCCCTGCGGCAACGACAGGCGCAGAGCCGCAATGAAAGAGCAGCAACCCTGAAGGCGTCGCGCCGTGTTGAACTGGCGAAACTCTCACAGGAGTTCCAGAAAAACCGTGAAACCATGAAAGCGCGTCACGCTTCCGAGATTTCTGCACAGAAGACGGTTTGGCGGCAGCTCGCCGCTGAACGTGAGAAGGTCTGGTCGGACTATCGCAAAGAGTTCGCCACTCCAGAACCACAGCAAGATAAGGCCAGCCAGCAGCAATCTCATCGCGACGAGTTCCAGGAAGCCGCCTCGGGAACCACCCGGGCCGAAGCCAAACCGGAACACGAGCGGAGGGCCGATCAGATTCAGGGAAATGGAGCCGACCGTACACCCGCCACCGAAAAATCAACCCGGCGGGACTGGCGCGCCAGACGCTCGGCGGCGGAACGCAAAGCCGATGGAACTTACAAAAAACGAGACAGAGGCGATGATGACGGCGGCCGTAGCCGGGAGCGCGATCGGCACGAGCCGGATTGACTTGCGCCAATGCCTGAAGACCCAAGGCGTCGTAGTTTGAATGTGGCTCGTTTTGCTAAGTCAGACTGTGTAAAACGCCACGTATTCAAACCTCGCTGCGCCACTTCCGGGACGGGGATACCGGCGCTGAGAGCGCCCTCATCTATTGTATTGAGATGGCACAGGGATTGCCCGTTTTACATTCGGCCGCACTTTCACGTTTACGTCGACGCGCTGATCCAGACGGCCCAGGACCGTCATCAGGCGATCAACCGTGAACCGCCCGATCTTCGCATTCCGAATCCGGGAGAAATCGGCGGCAGCAATGCCCGTCAGTTCCGAAGCCTTGCGGACCGTCAGGCGCTTGCGGTCTAGAGCTTTAATAATCTGCGCCGCCAGGATGGCGCGCAGTTGCTCAAGATCGGGGTTTGGCATGTCGAAGTCACGGAAGACATTGCCGCTCCCACGTACCAGTTCAAAATCGTCGCTCATCGTACAACCTCCTTTAGTCGTTGGAAGGCATCCCCTCGATGCTTCAACGCCAGCTCCAGCACGCCGGACCCAAAGCCGGTCAGCGGCTTCGCAATGTCCCGGTGTCCGCCCTCGGCAATGATGGTCAGGGCGCGGGCCAAATCCTGCCGCGCCCTCGATGGGAATTCCTCAAAATCTTTTCGCGCCGCTTTGATCCATGTAATCGGCCGGGTCTTGCGTGCCATCCATTTTATGTTGTCATATTTGACAACATAAAGTCAATGAAATTCGGATAAGCGCAGGGCCGCCCAAAAATTGGAGAATTATGAATATTGGTTTATAATTAAGTATTGGAATACTTGGCGCAAGGATCGCCGAAAGCAACGTGACGGACGCAGATTGGGAAGACACTGAGAGGCAAGAACGCCGCGATGGCCGGCTGCCGGAAGGCAGCCCAACGCGCAAGCGCAGCGTTGCCGGTCAACGACCCCACTATCTCGATCTTGAAGAGGCCCGTCAGCTTCTTGCCGAGATGAATATTCACCTGACCCCGCGCCAGATCAAACGCTCGTCAGACATGAACGCGAATGGAAAGCGCAAGTTGCCCTGGTTCATCGATCCCATCGAGGGTCGGCTCAAGATCGACAGGAACGCGCTATTGAGCGCCTATTTCAATCGACAGGTCGAAGCGGAGCGCAATTGTGATCTATGATCAACGAGAAAGGAGTAAGCCAACTTTGCAGCAAATCGGAATTGAGTTGTCAGAATACAAAATGAAGCCCGCAGCTGATAAAGATGGTTACGCTTCGGCCCTACGAAAATCTACAAGTAGAAGCAGAAAGAAATTTACAGGAGCCGGTTGGATGTGATTCAATATTTTTCTCGGAACCTATTTCACATATTTTTATAATGGCAAATATTAGGAAGAGAACAGGAGCGAAAGGAACGACCTACCAGGTCAGGTATCCCAGCAAAGCCGAGAAATCCGGCTTCGCCTATGAGAAGTTCGCAACCCTGAAAGAGGCGCGCGCTTTCACGGAGAATCTTGGAAGCCACAAAGCAACCCTTCGGACGAACACCAAAACTGTCCGCCAGTCGATCGA
This sequence comes from Methylocella sp., assembly GCA_049579405.1. Classification (GTDB taxonomy): domain Bacteria; phylum Pseudomonadota; class Alphaproteobacteria; order Rhizobiales; family Beijerinckiaceae; genus Methylocapsa. Next base: position 10,411 of record JBAUNU010000544.1, on the reverse strand, counting down.
TCTTTGGCTTGATATCTGTGAGAAGGTCGGGCGCGATGGCCGTGAACAGATTGAGCCGCAGACGCTCGTCGAATATCGGCGCCGCGCCAGGGTGATGATGGAATATGCGTGGTCGAAAAGCTTGCAGGAGCTTGAGCCTCCCGACATCGTTCATTTTCGGGATTGGCTCCTCCGGCACAAGAGCCGCGATCTCGCTCGCCGAACTTTGTCTTCCTTTCATTCAGTACTGATCGAGATGAAGCGGCAGGGACATATCAGCGATGATCCCGCCGCCGCAATCACCATCAAGACTGGCGGGCGCTACGAGGATCAGAACTCCGAGATCGACATTCCTTCCGATGCGGAGGTCCGCGATATATATGGTGCAGCGGACAGTCTGGGCTCGAAAAACGAGCAGATGCGAAAGTGTTGGGCGCGTTATCGCCCCATGATCTATCTCGCGGGGTTTTCCGGTATGAGACCGTCGGAATATCGCGGGCTCGCGTGGTCGCATGTATTCGACGATAGTGTGACGGTCAGGCAGAGGGCGGACAAGACCGGAATAATCGGTCCGGTTAAGTCACGCGCTGGAAAGCGGACCATCTATCTTCCGGCTCTTGTCACAGAAATGATCTTTGAATGGCAGGACGAATGCCCGGCGTCGGATCTTAATCTCGTATTTCCGACGGAGACAGGCCGCGCGCAATTGTTATCCAATTTCTATAGGCGCGCGTGGTTGCCCCTTATGCGCGAGGCCGGGTTGATAGTGGCGGAAAAGAGCAAGCACACTGGAAAGAAAATCGAATTGCCGCGCTATTCGCCGTATGCTCTCCGTCATTACTACGCCAGCAAGCTGATCGCGATTGGTACTGACGCGAAGACGATTCAAAGGACGATGGGGCATTCGAACATAGAGATCACATTCAACGTCTATGGACACCTGATGAAAGATCGGGAAGGCGCATACAAGAGCACGGCGGAAGCTCTTGCGCGGGAAATTCTTGGCACGAGTTGTGCCAAATCTGCGCCAACTGCACGTTAGTGAATTGATTTGTTTAGAAAAATAACAGCTTCCCAAGCTGAATGTCGCGGGTTCGACCCCCGTCACCCGCTCCATAATAAACCAATAGGTTAGCAAGCCATGAATTTTCATAAATGCCTAAAATCGCCGTTTTTTGGCACAAAAAGCGTGTCCGCGGAAACCCGCGGAAATCTACAGTTCTCCGATTCAGTCCGCGCCGGCTTGTGCCAAATTTGTGCCAAATCGCTTGCCATGAAACCATGTGCTCCGACCATCGCTCTCGCCCGTTTCAGAGCCGAGCAGAAGGGGATGCCATATAATTTATGTATGAAACTCCGCGCATAACACGGAGTTTCAGTAATGATTCAACAATTTTATATGAATCATGTTTACATTTCCGCTCTTAAAGCGGATAATGAAACATGGTTCATGATCAGCGGTCCGCCCTGTCCACCCATGTTTCCTACCTGCTTTCGAGGGGGCAGGTCGTTTTTACGGGCGCGGAAGCGGAACTGGCGCTGGGTATCGGTCGCGGCCCTTTTCTCGACGCCGCCGAACGGCTCCAGCGGCGCAAACATCTGCTCAACCCTCGGCGGGACTTCTATGTCGTAGTGCCCCCGCACTTTGCCTCCTCGGGTGCGCCACCCCCGAACTGGTACATCGACGCACTGATGCGCCACGAGGGCGAGGCCTATTATGTCGGCCTGCTCAAGGCGGCCGAGTTGCACGGCGCAACCCATCAGGCTGTGATGGAATTCCAGGTCGTCACGGGCAAGCGCCTCCCGAAAATCCGCGCCGGGCGCAGCCTCATCGTCTTCTATTATCGCAAAGATATTGCGGCCGTTGCGGCGGGCATAGAGGAACGCAAAACCGATACTGGCACCATGAAGCTGTCGTCCGTCGAACTGACGGCTCTCGACCTCTTGCGCTATCCGCAGGCAGCCAGCGGCATCGATAACGTCGCTACGGCACTGGCCGACCTCGGATCGAAGATTGATGGCAGCAAGCTTGCAGCCTTGTCGGAAACGGCGGAACGCCCGGTCGTCCAGCGGCTCGGCCACCTCCTCGATCGCCTCGGTTATGATGATCGCACAGCGCCCATGCTGGAGGCGCTCAACGCACGGCTCCCTGTCCAGTGGACCGAATTGGATCGCAAGGAGGCGCGCGACCCTGACTTTGCGCCCGCGCCGCAGGAACGTGATCCGCGCTGGCGCGTCGTTGTCCGCCGGACGCCCGAGGTCGATGAATGATCCCCGCGCAAAATATCATCGCGTGGGGCAATAACGTCCCGTGGGCAGAACAGCGGCAGGTCGAACAAGACCTCATCATCAGCCGCGCCATCGTCGCCATTTTCTCTGCTCCCTTGTTGAGCGCGGAGTTGCGCTTCCGCGGCGGGACGGCGCTCAACAAGCTGCATTTCGTGGTGCCAATGCGCTACTCCGAAGACCTCGACCTTGTCCGCACCGCGAACGGTCCGATCGGCCCAATTCTTGACGGCATCCGTGGGGAGTTGGAACCATGGCTGGGGCGCGCGCAGTTCGACCAGAGCCCGGTTGCCCCGAAGCTGCGATTCCGTGTCGACGCGGACCAGACAGCGGCGGCCCCAATCCGCCTCAAGATCGAAATCAACACGCGAGAAATCACCGCGTTCGACCCACCGCGCGCCATACCTTTCCACGTCAAAAACCCGTGGTTTACCGGAGCCGTCGATGTGCCGACCTTCTCGCGGGAGGAGATGCTCGCTACGAAATTGCGGGCGCTGCTCCAGCGCGACAAGGGCCGCGACCTGTTCGACCTCGCCCATGCGCTCGATGAGTTCAAAGGGCTTGACGCCGCGCGGCTTGTCGCGTGCTTTGGCGCCTATCTTGAACAGTCCGGTCAGGCGCTGACACGCGCACAGGCGCAGGAGCGCATGTTCGCCAAGCTTGCCAATCCTCGCTTCCTCACCGACATGCGGCCGTTGCTCCCAGCGGCGCAGTCCGACCTGCTGACCGACGATTCGACGAAGGTCGCGTTCAAAAAGGTCTTCACGCAGATCATCGACCTGATCCCTGGCGATGCGTGGGTGCGGCTCGCCGAGATGAACGAGCGCTTCGGGCTGGAGTCCGAGGCAAACTAGCTAGGCCGTGTACTCATAAATCGGCTTGCTTGATCAGGCACGTTCAACGTCCGCCATTACCCTGAAAGCGGCGCGAAAGCGGACATCGCGGCCGGACCTCTTGCCAATCAGGACCGTCGCCGGGCTAGAGGAGTTTACCCTTTGGCCTCGCTGGAATGCAGCAATGGAACTGCTTGGACAGGGTGTTGAGCCAGATAAAGCTGCTTCGCTTCAAAGCCGGGATCCTACCAACGAAATAACCCTGATCGTGGAGGCGAAGCTTGGAGATACGCAATGGGCCAGAGAATTGGCTGCCTATAGCCGTTCATCCGGCGAATGCGGGTTTAATTCCCGCCTGGTGAATTCCGCCGGCGTCACCCATTTTCGAGTGCGCCCGACAGGCGTTAGGCTATACTCAAACGCCGAAGCTTTTGCGGCTCCAACGGTTCCTTGAGCGATCTTTCGCATGCGCAAGCAGAAATTAAGTGCGGCCGAGCGCCATGTTCGAGCTTACGGGGAGCTGATATTGCTAGCTGGGAATACCCAAAAACTGATGCGGACAACCCGCGCCGATCTCAAGGTTATCCGTATTCGCCCTGGCGAAAGGACCAGCTTCCATAATCATTTGGTTGCAGAATCGTTATTTCACATATTGCATGGAACTCTCGCTGTTCGCGGGACTGATCAAGCAAGTCTAACTGTTTCCTCCGGGGACACTCTAATAGTCGACCCGGGGGAGTTTCATGAACTTACAAATATCGGGAGCGAAATTGCCGAACTACTTGAAATCGAAAGCCCGCCGCATGATTCGCTTGATAAGTATTCGATCGATGCCGGTCCTTCAGAGAGTGGCGTGTCTAGGCCCACGGGCCGGTTTTGGGACCCAGGTTCGCATTTACGGATTAAGATCTGCAGTGTTCATTCCTTGGATGCAGCCTATAACTGTTTTCAATTAGGAGTAGATGCTATCGGGATACATGCGACTGGCCCCGGGGCTATGACATGTGTTCGGGCATGGTCTCGCTGGCTTAGTGTTCTCCCTCAGAGGCTCTCGGTTTTCCTCCTAACAGATAGCACGAGTTCAGCAGAACTTGTTGAGCTAGCGAGGTGGGCACATTGCGACACAGTCCAGCTTCAGGGACCTATGTCCCCAGATGACATCGGTCGTGCAGCAACAGTGCTCCGCGATCGTGGGTGGAAAGTCGTAAAGAGCGTTGGTCTTAACGATCTCTCACGGAATCAATTGTTCGGCTTTGCAAATGAGGTCGCACCGCACATCGACTCGTTACTAATCGACAGTGCATTCCGAGGAGGCACTGGTAAGGAAAATAATTGGACTCTTTGTGCAGAAGTGAAGCACCAGGCCTCACTGCCAGTAATTATTGCGGGCGGCCTACGCTCTTCGAATGTCGCCGCCGCGATCGACCAGGTACTCCCGTTTGCAATAGACGTTGAGTCCGGTGCCGAAGTGCGCCTCTCTGGACCTGATGGAGTAACCATCACCGCTCGCTCGTACGAGCAGATAGCCGAACTCGTGAGAGCGGCGCGAGTCACATCAAGATGAACATTGGAAAGTACAACATTGCGCCCGAAATCGCGGGGCAGTTGGAGATCCTGCTTACGAAGGAAGCGCAGCATCCGTTTCGTGAAGCATCGGCACCCAGCATCCCCCTGGAAAATCGACTGGCTAACGCGATCGGACTCTTAGAACGAAACGGACTCGATTGGGAAGCTGCAATTCACGCCTTTGCCGCAGTGACGTACATTAGCAGGGACGAAGTTCGTCAATTCTGGCAGACGGCAGGGAGTTCACTCTCCGTATGGATTCAAGACAAAGGATATAACCAAAAATCCGACGCGTATTTTCTCCAAATCGCGCATGAGAACCACATAAAGGACCTGTTCGATGCCTGCAATTGGCCCGGACGCGCCGATACTTTGCTTCCAAACGTCGTTGAAGACCTGTGGTCATACATCGATGTTGTGCGGGACGGCACGGCGCAGGCAGGGCGTATTGAGAAGCTCCGCCAAATTGATCGGAGGCGGGCTTGGATATTGCTTTGGGATGCGAACCTCAGCGGGCATACGGTATCCACCGAGATTCGGCGTATTCATAGATGTATGCGCATGATGCCGTGCCAACGCGACCGGCAATTCATCCTCGTCGGCGGGCTTGAAACCTCGCTTGCACATAATGCGGTAATGACGAACGCGCACAAACTGGGGTTCGACCTTTGCATCATTTGCCCTCACACAATTAGTGATGGGAATTGTCTTTCCAACACCACGCTCCCAAGTGACGCTATGCGTCAACGAATATTGGACCTCTGCCAGAATTTTCATCAAAAGTGGATTCTACCGACATTTGAGAGAGACAAAGAAAAGAAACGACCGCTCTACCGGGATATCGCTCCGCTCGGGTATCGCGATGGAGGGCTGTTGCTCGTACGACAGGAAAACTGTCCCAACAACACTTTACCATTCCTCTGGTTCAGTTCAGATGAAACCGTTGATCCTTACGAAGGGCCGTTCCGGCGAAATCACTCCAAAGAAGAGCACCTCAGCAATACGGACCCGAAGCTAGACGAACTGACCGACGACGATATCGACCAAGTGTCTCTTTGCCTGGCGTACTATCTTGGAGCCGCTCCAGACGATTGCCGCGTCAAAGCGCTCCCAATACAAGCTTGGAAAAAAGACAGTAGTCGCGCCCTCAGTTTGTGCGATTTCGACAGCTCGGACAATATGGCCAACGCCGATACAATCGCCCAGCGTCTGCTGCGTTCCGCGCCTACTGAGCACGTCAAGCTCATAGCAGAAGCGCTCCTCGTGCGTGCAGGTACTGCATTTTGGCGTGAAGACGAGTTGGTCTGGCGAGCGGCGTGGTCGGAATTTTCGAAGCTAAAAAACCGGGGGATAGATCTCGGTCCGCCGAGCATAGCGCTTCAGAACACCCTGACAAAGGCGATAGCAGATCAGATTGCGGCGATTTCTCCGGCCCCGCCTTCGGTTCGTACTTTGCGGCGAAGTAGCTTGCCGGAAAGCCGTTACAGTTTTTCAGGCCCTCCAAGAGCTTTGCGATTGTTAGCGGCTACTCCAGAGCCACGGACGACCCGATCCGTCGCGGCGTCAGTTTGGTCTTCCCAACTCAGTACAATTATTTCCACCGGTAGTGGAGCCCTTTGGTTCGTTGCGGGCCCGCCGGGCTGGGGCAAGAGTATTTTCGTTAGAATGTCGGCAAGGAAACTGACTGCTCCGATTTTGTACGTTGACTTGGCCGACGCGGAGACAAAGGAGGACTTAGCCTACGCTCTATTAGCTGGTTGTTCGGACGAGGAGGTCCGTCAGGCCGTCGATCGCAATCCGCTATCTGCAATTGAAATCCTTGGCCGCTACCTGAATCGACCAACCCTCATCATTATGGAACACGTTTATCGAAACCGGCTGGGTAAACCACCGGCTGGTCTCGATCTCTGCCTCACTCGCCTTGCTCAACAGGGACATGTGATCGTTGTTGAGACCTGGCCAAGTGAGCATTCTATGCTGAGCCGGCAGGTGGAGTCCGCCGTTGTTCACCAAATTGATAGGCGGCACATCGTGCCAATAGACAGTGACGAAATTCGCGACTGGTCGCGAGTGGCCTTAGGCTATGACCTGGGAACGGAAGAAATTGACCACTTATCAATCTTGGACGGCCATCCAGGAAAAATTAGAGCCGTCCTTGAATTCCTCCAACTCGAGTCACCGTCGTCTCCCGAGGACATCGTGGACGCAATCCTCGAAACTGCTGTAGCCGGCCGCGATACTGAATACGAGGGGTATATTGAACAGGGCACAACACCGCCGCACCGGTCAATTCCAAATGACGTGACCTGTTGGCTGGCGATATTTCCTTGGGTAGAGGCCGCCGAGGAACTCCTGTCTGATCCCGCGAAATTGCGCTTGCGACGATTGGCGGCAGCGGGTGTCATCACTCGCAATAAGGAAACGGGTGCCTGGATTGCCGGCGCTTGGGGTCAAAATCTCTCGTGGCGTGTGCTGATCAGTCGGCCTGAGATTCTCTTGGACCAAAAGACATTACTTGTCCAATTATCCATGCGCGTTCCGGAATGGTCACTCCGGATGCAGCGCAGACACATCGCGGTTGTCATGTCGCGCCTCGCTCACGCGGATGGTAGGGAGTTTCTTTCACACCTGCTTGAGAACTCATTACCGAATCCCAGCGCGGAGCCTTCGTTTCACCAGGAGGCAATTTCGCTTGAGCCTCCTGCGAAAATCGATTCGAGTATTGGAGTGTTGTCTCCTGACATTGCTGCTTGGGGTATTGAGGGCGCTGCACGTAAGTGCGACGTTGGTACCGTGCGTAAGTTATGCAGCCATTTGACGACAAGGCTCGAAGAGAGTGCGCTGTATCTGCAGAAAGATTGGGTCTCCCTGAAAGCTCTGCACACTGGATTCGTTGCGCTTACCGCTAGTCCGGCAGAAAAAGCGTCGCTGTATGAGTTGATCGTGCCCGTGATCGCACGAGCAATCGATGGTGCCGATGATGTTGCGCGCGCATGGTGCGTAAGATTGCTAACCTTCGCGGCCAGCGTCGCACTCTTTGCAGTGCGGCATGATATTGCTGCCCAGTGGCTTCAGTTGGCAGAGGGCGCTCAATTACACGTTCCGGTGCCTCCACTTAAAACGTTTGCGCGATTTCTTTATGACGATACGCGATACCGCATCCTCAATGCGAAAAGCATTGCCGGTCAACGTTATGAAGATATTGCTGAGGCAAACATCCGCGCAATCGATGCAGTTCCGCCGATTGAGCACCAGTCACCAGCTTCGCGCGAACAGTGGGGATACAGAATACTGGTGCATTCGAAACCTGCACTACGTATCCGCGGCGCCGACCCCGTACTGTTGGATCGAGTCGCCACGACTTTTGCGGATCTGCCTCCAACCTTGCGTTGGTTTGATCAATTTGCCCGATTCCAAACTAGTTCTGACGAACTACCAGAGGAAGCGCAGAGCGTACTTGATGCCGTATTCGCCAGAAAATCGGCGGAGCTTCGAGCGGATCAACATGCCGACAGCCGGCTTACCGAATTGGCGAATTTGCTCGGCAGGACAAATTCTCTGGAAGCTATTTTGTCTGTAATCCGTCGAGTGACGGAGCGGGTGGAGAACGGGCTGGACGCTACTGACATGGTTTTATTTCGGCAGTCATTGCTCGCGATGAAAGGACGGTCAAATCTATCAGCCGGGATTTTCACAACTATTGCCGAGGCATGTCAACTCATTCTTACCTACTTGCACGACAACGCTCCTTCGTTCGCAGGTGACGAGTTTGCGACTTTGCTCAGGCGACAGTGTCTCTCGAACATTACTCAGCATCATCTTGCGCAGGTTCGCATCGCCCTTCGGATGGATGAGGATACAGAGACGAAGGGAAGGACAGCAATCAGGCGAATAGTCGCAACGTACAGGCACCACGCAGCTGTAGCCATGGACCCGTGGCTTTGGGACGAGTGCGCCGAAGCCGTAATCGAAGCTGTGAGCGCGCACTGCCTTGAACGGAAAGACCCAGTCGAAACAGAGGCCGCGATCGAGACCATGTTAGATGCAGTGCGCGGGACGATTGAAGCCGCTCTACCGTCCCACCCGGTTGCTCACGCCGCCGCTATAAGAATTCATCGGTATCAGTGGCACTTTAAGGAGTGCTTGGAACATTCGTTGCAACTACTTAAGGAACCTTTGATCGGGCGCGATCGCACTAGGGCAGTTAGACTTTGTGAGCGCGCCACTAGACAATTGATATTGGAGCCGCCAGCCCTTCGGTATTGGACCGCTCCTGAGGACCAGCTGCCCAAACTTTCTGGGCTATACAGAGATACGCTGATCGAGACGCTCAGTATCATGGGGCGTTCCGCAGAAAGGCAGTGGGCGCAGGCAGCGATACAAGTACTAGATGGAAAGTTGGATGAGAAGATTGCTGACCAGCTGGTTAAACGCGTGGGGCAACTGGAACGATATTGGGAGACTTTAGCCAGGGCCAGTGATGCCGGCGAACCCGATCCCGAGTTGTCGGGCCTACTTGCGCTAGTCGAAGATATGACAGACTCCACAGCCGTGGGGCTCATAAGTACTCTGCTCCGGCGCGGCACGCTCGATACAAGTCTCCCTATCTCTCTACGAGAAAAACTCGCCCGAGGGGCGCTCATCAGTGCCATTCAAACTGAAATGTGGGAACGATCGATCCGGGGAACTCCCATGGTCACTACGCTATTGCGCGTCGCATTTGCTGTCGGAATTGGATTATCGCTGTCGAAGGATGGCACGCTATTAGAATCTAAAACCGCACCCATCCTCAGCCGCAAAAGAGGCCGCCCGATGCTGTGGCGAGACTTCATGCGCAGTCGTCTCGATACGGCCAGGTCCAGAGGCGTTGGGCGATTTCGCAGTTTTGTGCAATCCGTCGCCCAACGACTGGAAGCCTTATAGGCGATCGGCCAAAGCGGCCCAACCAAGGTGCGAAACGAGTTCGACCGCAGCGCAGCGATTGCGGAGGCCTGGCATCATGAAAACCGGCGAATTTTCAACTGCCTTTCTGGGGAAAATTGCTCCGCCGATTGACGCTCGCACGACCCAAAGCCCCGCACGTCGCGGTGCGAGCACTAAGAGAAGGCCGAGCAATGGCCGCGAGTTTTAATCTAGGGGTTCCTCCTTGCTTATGCGCCTTGCCGATAGGCCCACCACCGCTCGCGACTTCCATCGCCAGAACCAACGAAAGCCCGCGATGCCGCCGGACAACAGTCTCCGGCTTGACGATAGCCAAGGCGTTCACAACGCGGAGAAACTCAAATTTCGTTGGTTCCGATAACAGCAGGTCAGCGACTTTCTCGCTTTGAGAATCCCGCCGGCGTAGATGTTTGCTCGGCGGCGGGCGGACCCGCTAAATCCAAACAAGCCAGTGGGTGTCACTTCGCCCCATCAGAGGCATCCGGGATTCCGGCCCGAAAAACCGCATGGCTTCATCAACGGGATCGGGCGAATCCCCATCGTCTCTGACCTCCGACACGATAGTTTTCCACGCGTGGTCGGAGATTGGAAGGCACGACGCCTGCGAAAGCCTAGCCAACCCGCGAACCGCGGTGAAACGCGCGCTCTCGAAGCCGAGCAGACCATAGTTCCCGCATTTTGTCGCGAGCCGCTAACCAGTCGGCACCCTGAAACAATCCCATAAAACCGGTGCCTCGACGAGGCCGACCGCGCAAGAATCAGATCTAGCTAGATATTACAAAGCGCCAACGGCAGGTACCGCGGAG
>JBAUNU010000543.1:0-4440 GCA_049579405.1 Methylocella sp. | reverse complement strand
CGTGCGGGCATTGGGGCCGCACGCAAGCAACACCAAGCTCGTCGGCGTTTTTTTTGCCGATTGGGCACCCGATCTCGATATGTTGGCGCTCATGGCCAATAACGGTTTCGCCGGCGCCATGCTCGATACCGCCAAAAAAGGCGCAGGGCGTCTTCTCGATCATATGGACATCGCCGCGCTCGATCGCTTTATCGCCCGGTGCCGGGAGAACGGACTGACGTCGGGCCTCGCCGGTTCGCTCGAACCACCTGACGTACCGCGTCTTCTTCCGCTGCAACCAAATTATCTCGGGTTTCGCGGCAGTCTATGCCAAGGGCGGGCACGCGAGGCCGCGATCGACGCGGCATCCGTGAGGATGATCCGGGATCTCATTCCGCGCGAAACCGATGGTCAATGCGGATCCGGCGAGGCTGGGCTCGATTGGCGCCTCTTGTTGGGTCGAGGCTTTGTTTCAGCCAACGAGCAGGTTGTCGAAACCGATTTGATTTTCGTGCACGATCTTGTCCTACCGTGCGCCATCGGCGCTTATGACTTCGAACGCATTCAAAACCAGAACGTGCGTTTTAACGTTGACGTGCAGGTGAGACGCGACAAGCGGCGATTTGACGACATGCGCGGCGTTTTCTCCTACGATCTAATTATCGACGCGATCAAAATCATCCTCGGGCGGGGCCATATCGAGTTGATCGAGACCCTGGCGAGCGGGATCGCGGACGAAATTTTGCGTTACCCATGTGTTGCGCGGGTTTGCGTGCGGATTGAAAAACTCGATGTCGTACGTGGCACGGTTGGCATCGAGATCAAACGCGAACGCGCGGCGGAACAGGCCGCCGGCGGCGAGCGCGTGCCGGTCCTCCCGGGCAATGTTTCGTAACGGGACATCATCGCCCGTCACCATCGTCAAGCTTGGCGGCAGTCTCGCGCGCGCGCCGCAATTCGCGGCCTGGCTCGAAGCACTTGCCGCATGGGGCGGCCCGCTCATTCTCGTCCCGGGCGGAGGTGCCTTTGCCGATTGCGTGCGGACGGCACAGGGCGCGATGGGGTTTGGCGATACGGCAGCCCATCGCATGGCGCTCAATGCGATGGGGCAATTCGGCATCGCGCTTGCGGCGTATTCGGATGCCTTCACATTGGCGGCTTCCCGCGATGAATTGGACAACGCATTGAGCGCCGGCGAAATTCCCGTCTGGCTGCCGGAGAAGATGGTTCTTGGCGCTTCAGACGTGCCCGAGTGTTGGGGGGTGACCTCAGATTCGCTCGCGGCGTGGCTCGCCTGGACCTATGGCGCTCGCCGGTTGCTGCTCATCAAAGCCAGAGATCTGGCGGCGCCGGGTTCGGCGCGTGACCTTGCCGCGGACAAAATCGTCGATTCGCTGTTTCCACGCTTCGCCGCGCAAAGCCGTGCGGAAGTCTGGCTCGCGGGGCCGGCATCGCTAGCCGGAGCCGCGGGCATATTGCAAAGCGGCGGAATGCCCGGCGTCAAGGTCGCGCTTCCCTGATATGGTCCGGGCGTTTAAAGCGTGATGGGGTTGCGCGCGCGGCACGGATTGGCAGCATATGATCACAGTCGTCACGCCGCGCTGGGGTTGGGCGCTTACCGGCTCCGGCCATTTCTTCAACGAGTGCCTCGATCTCGTGCGCGAATTGGAGCATGTCGACCTCTTCGTCAGCAAGGCGGCCGGCGAAGTGCTGCGGCAGTATAAGCAAAAACTCGATCTGCCGGAGACCGCCCGCGTGTACAAGGATTCCGCCGCGAGCTCGCCGCAGGTCGGCTATTTTTATCATGGGGTGTACCACACGCTTGTCGTCGCGCCCGCGACATCGAATATCGTGGCCAAATTCGTCTATGGGATTTCGGACAATCTCGCGAGCAATGTTTTCGCCCAGGCGGGCAAATGCCGGGTTCCGTCCATCGTGTTTGCGTGCGACACCGCGCCGGAGCTTTTGACCCGCTCGCCCGACGGCATGGTGAAGGTCTTTCCGCGCCGGATCGATCTCGAGAATTTCGAGAAACTGAAAAGCTTCGAGGAAACGCAAGTCGCGGAGAGCTTGAGCGAGCTGAAAGCATTCGTCGCCCAGCGCAGAAGCGATTTGAAAGTGGCATGAGCGAGCGCATTCTCTTCCTCACCGGCCATCTTGCCTATCCCCGCCTCGATCGGCTGATGCGGGCCATGGGCGAGACCTCTTTCAGGTGGGAGGTGTGCGACATCGGGGTGAAGGTAGCAGCCTTGATGACCGAAGCCATTATCATGCGCCGCCTTGCCCGCCCGATTTCCGCGGATCGCATTATCTTACCCGGCCGCTGCCGCGCCGATCTTGCGCGTCTCGCGAACTACCTGGGGGTGCCGGTGGTGCGCGGGCCGGACGAACTGAGCGATCTCCCCGTCTATCTCGGGCGTGACGGGCAAGCGAAGGACCTGTCGGGTTTTTCGATTCGTATTTTCGCGGAGATCGTCGATGCTTCCGCGCTTCCGGTTGCGGCCGTGCTCGCGCGCGCGGCGGCCATGCGCAAGTCTGGCGCCGGCGTGATCGATGTTGGATGTCTTCCCGACACGCCATTTCCGCATCTCGAGGCGTGCATCCGCGCCTTGAAAGCGGCCGGACACCTTGTCAGCGTCGATTCCGCCGACCGGCAAGAGCTCGCGCGTGGCGCCAAGGCCGGAGCGGATTTTCTTCTGAGCCTCGATGAAGGCACTCTTGATATCGCGGAGGGCACGGCCGCCACGCCAATCCTGGTGCCGGCGCCGCACGGCGATCTCAATTCACTTGTCCGCGCCGCGAACGGCGCCGAGAGGCGCGGGAGGTCCTTTATCGTCGATCCCATCCTCGATCCGATCCATTTCGGATTTTCCGAATCCTTGATCCGCTACGCCGAAACAAGACGCCGTCTTCCGGGCGCCCCGATGATGATGGGAACCGGCAATCTCACCGAATTAACCGAGGCGGATTCGGGCGGCATTGCCGCCATCCTCGTCGGGCTTTGTTCGGAACTCGACATTCGCAACGTGCTCACCGTCCAAGTGAGCCCGCATACTCGGCGCACGATCGAGGAACATGACGCGGCGCGCCGCCTCATGTTCGCGGCGGCCGCCGACGGCGCCTTGCCCAAGGGCTATGACGCCGGGCTTCTCGTGCTCCACGATCTCGCACCCTATCCTGCGTCGGCCCAAGAGATCGCCGGGCTCGCGGAGGAGGTGCGCGATGCGAATTTTCGAATCTCCACGGCCGAGGATGGAATACATATCTTCAACCGCGACGGTCATCATATTTCGCGCGATGCCCTCTCCTTGTTTCCCAAGCTCGGCGTCGAGGCGGATGGCGCGCATGCCTTTTATCTGGGGGCGGAGCTTGCCAAGGCCGAGATCGCATTCGCTCTCGGCAAACGCTACACACAGGACGAGCCGCTCGATTGGGGTTGCGCGGTTGATGCACCGGAAGAAGACAAGGATCGCTTGCGTGAAGCAGGCCATACCCTTCGCAAAAATGTCTGATGCGATGTTTGCGCGCATCGCGGAAGGCCGGATGCTTGACGGGATCGCAAAGTGCCGATGATCCGGGAAGCCGTTGTCACGACCGTCGATCGATCGGGCAGGTCGCATCTCGCGCCGCTCGGCTTGATCGAGGACGGGCAGGGGTGGGTCATCGCGCCGTTTCGTCCTTCGACAAGTCTCGACAATCTTTTGGAAGCTCCATTCGCCATCGCCAATTATACCGACGATGCCCGCATTTTCGCGGGGCTCGTCACCGGCCGCCGCGACTGGCCGCTCGTGCCCGCGGCGAAGGTTCCGGTGCCGCGTCTCGCCGGAGCGCTCGCCCATGCCGAACTCGCCGTTGCCCGTATCGAAGACGATGCCGAGCGCCCCCGCTTCCACTGCGCGATCTTGCATCGTGAACAGCATGCGCCTTTCGCGGGGTTCAACCGGGCAGCCAACGCCGTTCTCGAATGCGCCATCCTCCTCACCAGGCTGCACATACTGCCGCGCGACAAAATCGAGCGGGAGATCGCCTATCTCGCCATCGCGATCGAAAAGACAGCGGGTCCCCAAGAGCGCGAAGCCTGGTCCTGGCTCATGCAAAAGCGCGACGCGTTTTATGCAGAAAATTGAGCGGCAGCGAGAAGCGCGACAGCCGCTGCCGGGGCGCAATCACAGGCCTTGCTCCGCGCCTCCGGGACCGCCTCGATCAGATCGTCGAAAGGAATGTAGCGCCGGCAGATTCGCGCGGCCAGGTTCCGGATGACGCCACGTCCGGCGCCCGCGCCCACGACCGGCGCGCCGGAGTGGAGGAGACCGCGCGACAAAACGAGGGCCGCCGCGTCCATGATCGCGCGCAATTGCGCTTCCGCGAAAAACCGAGCGAGCCGGTCCCATGCGGCATCATCCGCCTCGCCGCTGTCGCGGCCGATCATGCGGGCGAGCCGCGCGCGCGAGGCCGCTGCAG
>JBAUNU010000542.1:0-3703 GCA_049579405.1 Methylocella sp. | reverse complement strand
GCCCGACGGCATGGTGGCGCAGGAGCACTTAGAGCTAGCCGCCCTCGTGACCTGCCTCTATGGTATCGGCCCGGTGCAGGGATTACGCGACGTCCGGCACGCGAGGGACAGGTACGACACATGAACGGTGACTTTTCGCGCAGTTGGATGTGGTCGGAGGCGTGTGAGATGCTGGACCGGTTACATCGCGAGTTCTTCAGGCCGATTCGGTCCGCCTCGCGGCTGGCGGCCTGGGAACCGCCCGTCGATATCTTGGAAACCGAGCGGGAGGTTCTCGTACTCGTGGCTTTGCCGGCCGTCCGCGCCGATCGCGTCGAAGTGGCAATCGACGGGGATGAGTTAGTCGTCGCGGGTATTCGCGTGCTTCCCTCGGAACTGCGGACCGCGGTTATTCATCGCCTTGAAGCCGCCGCCACTCGCCGCGCAGCTCGAAGATGGTCAGCTCCGACAGCCGCACGAGCGCCCGTGCGGCGATATGAGGTAAAACCCTCCGCCAAGGTGGATCATGTGCATCTCTTCGTCGATGGCGACGAGGCCGCGATGATGCATAAGCTCAAGGGCAGTTTCAAGCTCGGACCATTGAAGCCAGGGGAGCGCAAGGTCTGCGTCAGCCCGGTCAACAAGAACATACCCCGACTGGGGCGCAAACCTACATCATGGTGACGGTGCAGTAGCCGCGCATGGAGCTGGAGAACTTCCTCTATGGCGACGTTCAGCTCGTCCATAATTTCGGCGCGGCGGCAGTAACCGGGCTTCCAATCGCCGCTTTGTGGCTCGGACCCGCGCCGCCGGTGCTGCGCAAGATGGCCTGGCTCATCTTGTTTGCCTGGCTGGTACAAGGCGCGAGCGGCGCCGGCTTCGGCACGGTAAGCTAATTCATGGAAGGCGAGCTGCAGGAGATTCACCCTCTGGCGCTGGCGGCGCTTTGCGTAAAAATTGCGTGCGCGGTGCTGGCAGTTACGCTTCTCGCAATTCATTTCGCGAGGCGCACGGCGGCGGTGCCGGGCACCGCGATTTGGCGCGGCCTGGCGGTCCTTGGGGTCACGGCACTCACCTCGGCGGCTGTTTTGCGATGGTTCTCTTGAGCCAAGCGCTTCGGCATCGGCGATGCAATGGGCAGCCGGGCGGCGAGCGGGTTCAACCCGCCGCCCAGCCAGCCGGGGAGAACTTCGGCTGTGCCTTTGCGGAGGGGCCACCAGGCACTGTCAGCCAAAGACTTTCAGCTCCCCGGCTATGCGCTATGCTTGCCGAGCACCCAGACGCCACCGCCAGAAGTGAAACGCTGCAAGCGGCCGCAATTCGACAGATTCGGGCCAATATATGCGAAAATTATTCGAGACGGGGCCGCGCGCGGCACGTTGACGCAAAGGCGCGCGATGATCCTACGCATTCGAGTTTGAAACGGCGACCAATCCGACCCAGTTGGAAAAGTATCTGGAACTGAGCGGAGACGACGCGGCATTCAAAGCTGATGAAGTGGTGCTGTTTTCGGGCGGCCTCGACTCCCTCGCAGGCGCTATCGAGGAACTTTCGGCTGGCGCGAAGAATATTGCGCTGGTCAGCCACCGATCGTCGTCGAAGTTATTCGATCATCAGAAGCAGCTCGTCGCCGAGCTTAGACAGCGCTTCCCGAAGCGGGTGATGCATATTCCGGTGCTGGTGACGCGGCAAGAGCCGCTCCGAGTGCAGGAGCATACGCAGCGATCACGATCTTTTCTCTACACGGTGCTGGCATGCGTTGTCGCCAGGCTGTTCGGGAACACGCGGATTCGGTTCTTCGAAAACGGCGTGGTCAGCATCAATCTGCCGATTTCGGAGCAGGTGCTCGGCGCACGCGCGACGCGTACTACCCATCCCTTGGCGCTGGAGCGGTTTCGGGAGTTCCTCAGTGCCGCGGTCAGCCGGCCGATGGAGGTTGAGAATCCGTTCATTTGGCATAGCAAAGCGGAAGTGATCCGATCGATTATCAATCGTGGCTGCGGACCACTCATCAAGCAGACGATAAGCTGCACGCGCACCTACGACATCACGAAGCTGCACTCACATTGCGGTTGCTGCTCCCAGTGTCTTGATCGTCGCTTCGCTGTCGTTGCAGCCGATGCCGCTGAGCATGATCTCGAGGAGATGTACAAGGTCGAGCTGTTCACCGGCGCGCGTGAGAGGGACAAAGACCAAACGATGGCAGAGTCTTACGTCAGGACTGCTCTGGAATTTCGTGGAATGAGCGAGCTGGCATTCTTCGGTCGTTTCGGCGGCGAAACAGCGCGCGTGTGCGCTGGCTTACCATCGCTAAGGGCCGATGACGTGGGGCGTCACGTCTTCGATCTGCATCAACGTCATGGGCAGGGGATCGCGGACGTCCTCGAAAAAGGGATCGCAAACCATAAGGCTCAACTCGTTAACAGGAGCCTGCCGCCAACTTCGGTTCTCATGATGACAGTTGCACCCGGGGGAGCGCCGGCGCTTGCAAGTGCCGGCAAGCGTCCCGATCCAACAAAGGTGTGGATTGAAGAGGAAGAGGCCGAAATTGCGTCCGGCGGTGAGAGCAGTGATCGGTACGTTCCCGATTGGAAGCGTCTGCTCGATGCAGTCAAGCTAATCATGGCCACGCGGATAAAGGAGGCTGATGCAAAGCTAGATCTCTGTCGCGCAATTTCCGATCGCAAGATCGATATTCGTTTCCGTGTCGAACGCGAGGAGGGGGGAATTGACGGTGAGGTTGTCGCGGGAACGGTGCGACACGGTTCGGAGGTTGACATTCCAACCGATCTCAAGCCGAGCGATTTCGATTGGCTGAGATCACGCCCCTTGAAGCCATGGCGAGCTTTAAGCTTGCCCGATCTGGCACAGGCGCCACACACCGGTGGGCAATATGCCGACCTCCTCCGCCGAACGCGAATCGGTTCGGGTGTAGGACCGGCGCTTTGGCACCTCGAATGGATTGAGGTTTTGACGGCTGACGTTTCGAGAGTTCTTTGCGGCGCCGGAATTGGCCATCAAGAGTCGGAGGGAGGGAGTGTAGACATTGCACGACGAACCCGTGGGAAGAGTCGGCCAGCTCTGGAACGCGCGCGCGGCGCAATCCGCGAGCTTTATCTCACCGGCGTTCCCGACCAAGCCACCGAACCCAACGCAAGCTTGTGCCAGCGCGTTGGAGCAAAACTCAAGGACGCCAAGCTGCCTGGCGTTTCCGACGACACGATCTTGAGAGCCGCCGGGCGGCGCAAATAGCGCAAATACAGCATTGCGGTACTTGCCGTATTTGCGGAATGCGGATTCGTCTACGCATTTCGCCATCGCTCGCGAAAACGCGGGCACGGTCGCCGGGACCGACCCGGCCCGACAATGGCGAGATGAAGATGAATACACCCCTGGCCTACACAGTCGCCGAGGCGTGTGCCGTCGCGTGCACCGGCCGGACGGCTCTCTATGAGGCGATCAAGGTGGGCGAGCTACGGGCCGTCAAGCGTGGTCGCCGCACCCTTGTGCTCGCAAGCCACCTACGTGCTTGGATAGAACAACTCCCGGCAATCGAGGTGAAATCCCCCGAGCAAACGAACAAGCAACATTCGCGCAGCGAGGCCCGCGATGACCGCTGAGACCATCGCCAAGGAACTTGGTGGTCGCAAGGCCGGCGCCGCGTGGATGGCAAGGTGCCCGTCACACGAGGATCGGGAGCCTAGCCTGTCCATCAAGGACACCG
>JBAUNU010000541.1:0-5752 GCA_049579405.1 Methylocella sp. | reverse complement strand
CTCTGGTACCGCTATCAGCGGCCGACGCGATTGCCGATTTAAAGGATTGGCAAAGCCGCGCGGCACTTTGAGGCGCGATCGCGAAAGGATAGGGTATTTTCATGTGGCAAGCCAATCCGCCTCCACGCGAGCAACGAGAACCGCTGGAGTGCCGTTTTGGAAGAGGCCCTAGCGCATGAAACTCCTGCGCCTTGCGCCCGAGAACACCAAATTTCCGTTCATGCGCTTCCGCCGCGTGAGCTATCCTTTCTCGGCGCTCCTTTCGATTATTTCGGTGGTGCTCTTTCTTTCCCTGGGAATGAATTTCGGCATCGATTTTTCCGGCGGCACCTTGCTCGAGCTTCGCGCCAAGAACGGCATGGCCGATCTCGCAAAATTGCGTTCCATCGGCGAGCATCTCAAGGTTGGCGACGTCGAGGTGCAGGGCTTCGGGGGGCCGTCCGAGGTGACCATGCGTTTCGGCCTTCAGGCGGGCGGCGATGCCGCGCAACAGGCCGCCGTGAACCGCGTGAAAGAGGCCATCGACGATGGCTACGAGGTCCGGCGCACCGAGGTCGTCGGTCCCCGCGTCTCCGGCGAACTCGTGCAGTCCGGCACGCTTGGCGTTGTCATTTCGATCGTCGCGGTGCTTTGCTACCTCTGGTTCCGGTTCGAATGGCAGTTCGCGGTGGGCGCGATCATCGCGACGATGCATGATCTCTTGCTTACCGTTGGCTTTTTCGCGCTGACCCGGCTCGAATTCAACACAACGTCGATCGCCGCCATTCTCACCATTGTGGGATATTCCCTGAACGAAACCGTCGTGGTCCTCGATCGCATTCGCGAGATGATGCGGAAATACCGCAAGATGCCGGCCGACCAATTGATCGATGTCTCGGTCAACGCGGTCTTGCCGCGCACGATCATGACCGCCACGACCGTGTTTCTCGCCCTTTTCTCGCTTGTCATTTTCGGCGGCCAGGTGATCCGCTCGTTCTCGATCGCAATGATCTGGGGCATTTTTGTCGCGACCTATTCGTCCGTCTTCATATGTTCGCCGATGCTGATCTACCTCGGCCTGCGCGGCGACACCGCGAGCCCGGCGCCGGCGGGAAAGCCCGCGAAGAGGCCGGCGTAGACGCGGGTACGAGCGGCACGGCAGCCGGAAGCGGTCCAGCGTCCATGATCGAACCAACATACGGGGTTTTTTGCCCGGCGCCCATGCGATCGAGGGGTATAGCGCTGGCGGCTTTCGTTTTGCCTCGATGTCGCATCGCGGCTCGATCCTCGCCCTGCCCTCCGGCATTGTCACCTGGGCCGCAGTGACACCGGCAGACATAGATCTTGCATCGCTCGAAGCGGTTTTCCAGGAAGCGCCAGGGAGCATCGAACATATGCTCATCGGCACTGGGCTAAACCTCGTGACGCTCGAGGCCCCTCTTCGCAAGCGCCTAGCCGAAGCGGGCATCAGGGCGGAGCCGGCGCCGACAGGGGCCGCCGCGCCTACCTATTCCACCCTGTCCGGCGAACGGCGCCGCGTCGCCGCAGCTCTTCTGGCCATGCCCTGATGCGGAAGCAGGAGGCGCCGCCAAACGGCGATTACGCCTATTGCGAGGAACTGCTCCGCCGCGAGGATCGGGACCGCTGGCTCGCGAGCCTGTTTGTCCCGCCCGAGGTGCGGCGGCACATTCACGCCCTCTATGCGTTCAGTCTCGAGATCGCCCGCGTGCGCGAAATCGTCTCCGAGCCATTGCTTGGCGAAATCCGGTTCCAATGGTGGAGGGACGCGCTCGAAGGCGCAAACGCGGCCGATGCGAAGGCCAATCCTGTCGCCGCCGCCCTTCTCGATTCGCTCGCGCGCTTCGACCTGCCAAAAGCGCCGCTCCGCGACTTGATTTCCGCGCGGGCGGCGGGCCTTAACGGCGAGCCGATGGATTCCGTCGCGGTGCTCGAAGCCCACACAGAGGCGACATGTTCGAATCTTCTGCGGCTTGCCGCGCTCATCCTCGACGGAGCGGAGGCTGCCGCGTGCCGCGATGCCGCCCTCCACGCGGGGGTTGCCTATGGGATCACCGGGCTGATCCGGGCACTGCCTTGGCATTGCGCGCGCGGCCAACTTTTTATCCCGGTCGAGATTTTGCAAGCGCATGGGGCGAGCCGCGACGATTTTGCCGCGGGCCACGCCTCGCCGGCGGTTCTGGCCGCGCTCGCGGATACGCGCGCTGTTGCCCGCGCGCATCTCGATATTTTTTATGCCGGGCTCCCCGGCTTGCCCGAGAAATGCCGTCCGGCGCTCTTGCCCGTCTGTCTGTGCGAGCCTTATTTGCGGCTGATGGAAAAGCCCGGCTACGACCCCTTCAAGACCGTCATTGAGCTGCCGCAATGGCGCAGGCAATGGATCCTTTGGCGCGCCGCGCGCCGGTGGGGTTAGGGACCTCATCCTGAGGAGCGCGCAAAGCGCGCGTCTCGAAGGATGCGGCGCCTCGCCTCTCATCCTGAGTTTATCGAAGGACGAGACGCACTCCTTCGGAGCGCTCCTCAGGGTGAGGGGTTTATTCAAGCGGGTTGCCGAAGTTTAACCCTTCGCTGAGGAGGCGCGCGCGAGATTGAGGGCGAGGAGCTTTGCGAGCGCGTCCTCGGTTGAAATATCCTCGGGCCAGCCGTAGGCGGCGGCGACGGCGCGGTCGAGCGCCTCATGCGCATCGGCGAGCCATCGCGGGCGCTGATTATAGAGATTTGTGAGCGTGCGCTCCTTGAGCTTTTGCGCCGCGTCCGCGTCCTTCGGGAGAATGCGGTCGGGGTAGCCCGGCGCGACTTCCGGCTCGATGCGAATGAGGTCCGGCGGGTTGAGCCAGGCCTTGCGCAAATCGTCGAGCCTTTTCGCGGCTTGCGCGATGCGGATGGCGCGAGGATCGGCGGCGTAATTGGCGGCGGGAATATTCGGCGTTAGGCCCTCGGGAAAGGGGAAGGTCTCGAAGGTGGTGGTCGGCGTGTAGCGAGGGCGATCTTCGAGAGAGGTCCCGAGCCGCAGCGACCAGGCCTCGTGAAAGCGCGAGTGCAGAATGCCGAAGCTCGTATCGTCGTCGCGGGCGATGGCGATTGTAGCGGAGTCCGGACAAACAGTACACGACGCGCGAATGAAGAGCCGGTGTTTGGATACCCTGGGCGTTACAATATACCGGACCAAGGAAGGTCTAATTGCCGCCCACATGGCGGGGCGTGGCTCCATGTGCCGCCACCAATTGAGGCGATACGTGTCGCGGCGATTCTTTTCTCGCTCCGGTTTCACCTTTTCTAGAATATAGGCAAATGGGTCTTCATAAAGTGCCGCTTCCATTTCGCTCATCGTCCAGCCGAAATCGACGATCCACATGTCACGCGGGCGCCGGGTAAGATCGAATCCATTGACCCAAGGCTTCAGAACATCGCTATTGGATCGCCCGTTCGGATTGATGGGCGTCCATGAGCCATGCCCGGGCCAATTCCCCCGGCACATCGAAAGCGCCGCCCTTGGTATCGCCCATGAAAGCGACGCCGCCGTTTTCCGCGAGCTGCTTTGCTTGGGTGATGTCGCCAATGACGCCCGTCAAATCAGCATTAATACATTGCACTGCATGTCCGTCGAGATACTTCTCCCCATCATTTCCAAAACACACCAGCGCCACGCGCACCGCCGCGCCCTCGATGATCCAAGGTTCGTCGCTCCAAGCTTCAAAAATTTTGCCCTCTGCAGCAACGGCGTCGAGAATTTTTCGGTTGGCCCCTCCGCGAATGGAATTGGTGGAAACAAGCCCGACTCGGTCCGCTCGTCTGAGGCGCATTGCCTCCCAGGCCTTCACGACCCAATAGATGACGAAATCGGCTTCGGCTGGAACCCGTTTATCGTAGGTCGCAAAAAGCGCGTCGACGTAAGCGTCGCCTAGCCCCTCGCTTTCGCCCGACTTCGGTCTTCGTCCCTGGCGCATCACCTTTCCGCCCAGAAACGGAGGATTGCCGATGATGAAGTCGACTGTCGGCCATTGCGCTTCAGCAAAGCTTCCATCCGGGCGCGGCGTTAGCACCGCATCCCGGCATTCGATCTGATCGAGCTTGCGGAGCACCGGCTCCGGCCGCGTGTAAAGCGCATGTTTCAAGCCCCATTGGATGTCGCCGATCCAGATCGTGGTGCGGGCGATCTCGGCGGCGAGCCGGTTGATCTCGATGCCGTGGAGGATTTCCGGGCCAGCTCGGGGGACCAGCGACTTGAGGCCCAATTTCTCGCATTCATTGTTGACTCGAAATTCGAGGTCCTTCACGCGCTGGAGCGCCATGTAGAGAAAATTACCCGAGCCGCAGGCCGGGTCGAGAATGCGCAAGGTGGCAAGCTTTTCGATGAAGGCCGCACGGGCGGCCTCGGCTTCCGTCCACTCCTTTGCCCGAGCCCCCTTCTCGCGCGCCACAGTGGCAAGTTTTTCGATCCGCTCCTTCAACTCCGCCCATTCCGCTTCGAGCGGGCGCATGACGACGGGATCGACGATCTGAAGAATTTTTTTGGCGTCGGTGTAATGCGCGCCGATTTGCGCCCGCTTGGCCGGATCGAGAAAACGCTCGAATAAGGTGCCGAAGATGGACGGATCGATTTCGGCCCATCGCATCGAGCCGACCGCGACGAGCAGGTCCAAATCCCCTTCGTCGAGCGGCAATGCGGCCTGGCCGTCGAAAAGACCGACGTTGAAATATGCGATGAATTCATTGCCTACCCGTCCGCCTTTCGTCGCCATGGCGGAAAACATATCGTCGAGCATGGCTTTGGCATGCTCGTGCCGATTGCCGACATTCAACTGCTTGAGGGCCTTGCGAAAAAATCCCTCGGGCAGAAGCTTCACGTCCTCCGCGAAAAAGCAGAACACGAGCTGCATGATGAAATGCGCCACGGCTTCCGGCGGATGGCCGCGCGATTGAAGCCGCTCCGCCAAACCCGAGAACTTATCGGCCGCCTCCTTGGTGAGCATTTCGCGGGTCATGTGCCCGCGCAGCTTTTCCGGATCGTGGAAGACCGCGTGCAGGATCGCGAATTTTTCCGGGTCGGCGAGATCGTCCAGAGAGAGATCGAAAGTCACCGGGAGCGTGTTCGTCCAGGTGGTCACGATCTTGATCGCGTTGGTGTCGCAGACCACATTTAACGGCGGATGTTCGAGGTTCCAGGCATATTGCGACAGCTGTTTCAATGCTTCGCCGAGGTTCTTTTCCTTCTTTTTGTATTCAAAGGCGAAATAGCCTTGCTTCCAGACATCGGCGAAGCCGGGGTTGCCGTAGGATTTGGCCGCGCCTTTCTCGAAGCAATAGCGCTTGCCCGAGGGATCGTCCTCTACCGGGGTCGGATGGTTGACGAGGCGGCAGAGATCGATGAAATGCTCTTGCGCCGTCTGCCGCTCGGTGAGCTCGACGGGCTTCCATTTCCGGATGAACTCATGCGGGGTCATGCCACAGGTTTAGCATGAGTCGGCGGCAGGTTGTGAGAAGGACTTGCGGCGGCGATCGTCTGCTTATAAGTCGCCGATTTGCTGGCCCCGCCGCTTGCTTCGCCGGACGCTCCTTACCCGCGCAGACAAGAGCCAAGATACCGATGCGGTCCTTGGATGATTTCGCTGTTTGCAAATTGGACGGTTCTAAAAACCTGGCCAAGTTTGAGCATTTCTGATTCCATCGGGGCGGATGGGAGATGATTCGATGCGCGACCAGCCTGGTTTTTTTGATATCGATGATAGGTTGAAGCGTCTGAGCGACCTCGGCG
>JBAUNU010000540.1:0-8923 GCA_049579405.1 Methylocella sp. | reverse complement strand
CAAAGTCAGAGCGAAGCGGAACCGGAGTAGACATGGCAAACCTCTCGAAAGCTGTTTGCCATGGTGAATCAGATAAATGCCGATTCGGGAATCCGCCGCAGGAGTCAAACTTTCAGAGACTTGGTATTAGATACTGTATTCCTGGTTGTTCCAGAAATATGCACGCACAGAACCGCTTACGAATTAATTGCACTGGGTAAAAATATAAGCTTCGAAAAAATATCTAAGTGGGTTGAAATAGGAATCTGGCCAGCCCTGACTATATACAGCTGACGTCTGGATTAATTGGTAACTTGCCGATTGCGCGGCAAGTTCGGCCTCATCGCTCGTTGGGAACAGGCCAATTCTCCGGAGGACGGAGCAAACCCTTGGAATAGGCGGCGGGGTGTTTCCTGGATTTGCTGGCGGCATTTTTCGTGTACCGGGTGGCGGGGGCTTTGTGCCATCCCACGGTGAGCTGTATTGTCCATATGCTGCCGCGGTTATTGTCAGCATCAGGGCCGGAATCGATCCGAGTTTTTGGAGGGCATGCTTGCGGCCCACAACGGCCTCCCAGCCTTTATTCGAAGTAGAGATGCCTAGCCACTAATCCAATGCAGCAGGTGAATGAACGATGAATAGCGATCGGCTGCTTTCGGTGGCAGAGGCTCGCGCCCGCATTCTTGCGAGTGTTTCGAAAGACCGCCCGGTCGAGATCGTCGCCCTGGAGCGCGCGACGGGACGAACCCTCGCCGTGGATCTCGCCGCCAAGCGGACCCAGCCCCCCAAGGCAGTGTCCGCCATGGACGGTTACGCGGTGCGCGCCCGCGACGTCGCGCAACTTCCCGTTAAGTTGAAACAGATCGGCGAAAGCACCGCCGGCCATGGTTTTTCGGGTTTTATTGGGCCCAAGGAAACCGTGCGGATTTTCACCGGCGCGCCGGTGCCGGATGGCTGTGACACGATTTTGATTCAGGAAAATGCCCGCGTGGAAGCAGGTTTCGTCGAACCTTTGCAAAGCGTGGCGAGCGGCCGCCACATTCGCGCCAAGGGTATCGACTTCACCGAGGGCGAGGTTTTGCTTGCCGCCGGAACGCGGCTCGGCGCGTCGAACATCGCGCTCGGCGCCGCCATGAATTTCGCCGAGGTTGCGGTCATCCGGCGCCCGCGCGTGGGAATTCTTGCGACCGGCGACGAATTGGTGCGTCCTGGCGCAACCATTGGCCCCGATCAAATCGTTGCCACGAATGCGTTCGCGATCGCCGCGCTCGTCGAGGCCGCGGGCGGTGAGGCGCTCGACCTCGGCATCGCTAGGGACGAATTGGGCGCGCTCTTCAAACGCATCACCACCGCCCGCGCGTCCGCCGATGTTTTGGTGACGCTCGGCGGGGCCTCGGTTGGTGATTACGATCTGGTCAAACCGGCGCTCGCCGCGCAGGGCATGGAAATGGATTTTTGGAAAATCGCGATGCGGCCAGGAAAACCAGTGATCCATGGCCACCTTGGGCCAATGATCATCCTTGGCTTGCCGGGAAATCCGGTTGCCGCGTTCGTCGCCGGACTAGTTTTTCTCGTGCCCCTGCTGCGCGCGCTTTGCGGCGATCCGGATGCGGGCCGCGAGCAAAGCGAGCCTGCGATTCTCGGCAAGGCGCTGCGCGGCAACGACAGCCGCCAAGATTATTTGCGCGCGACATTGCGGCTTAACGAAACAGGGCTGCCGGTGGCGACCCCTTTCGAGATACAGGACTCCTCGCTTCTGCGCCTTCTCGCGCAATCGCAATGCCTGGTGATCCGCGAACCTCATGCCGAATCCGCGGCGGCGGGCGATTTATGCCGGATCATCCGGCTTGGTTTTTGACATGGTTTTTGCACGAGGGCCGGCGCGGAGCCCTTCCCGCTCGAATCCGCGGCGATTGAGAAAGCGGCCACCGCGATGCCCCTGGCGCTCTGATGGAAACAGAAACAAACGTCGATCTCCTCATTATTGGCGGCGGCGTCAACGGAGCCGGGATCGCGCGCGACGCCGCCGGGCGGGGCCTTTCCGTGATGCTCTGCGAGCAGGGCGATCTTGCCGGCGCGACATCGTCGGCGTCGAGCAAGCTCATTCATGGCGGGTTGCGTTATCTCGAATATTACCAGTTCCGCTTCGTTCGCGAGGCGCTGGTGGAGCGGGAGGTGCTGCTTGGAATCGCGCCGCACATCGTTTGGCCGGCGCGTTTCATCCTGCCGCACGACAAGGGGCTGCGCCCTGCCTTGGTGATCGAGGCAGGTCTCTTTCTTTACGATTGGCTCGCCCGGCGCACCCGCTTGGGCCGCTCGCGCCGCCTCGATCTCCGCACGGCCAAGGAGGGCGCCCCACTCAAGGACCATCTGACGACGGGCTTTGCTTATTCGGACTGCCGCGTGGACGATGCCAGACTCGTTCTGCTGAACGCGGTCGACGCGCGCGAACGCGGCGCTTCTATCCGCACCAGAACACGCTGCGTTTCCGCCAAGCGCGAGGAGGGCACGTGGCGGACGACGCTCCTCGATATGCGGGAGGCGGCGACAGCGATCGTGATTGCGCGCGCGCTCGTCAACGCGGCGGGACCGTGGGCCGCCGAGGTGCTGAGCGACGTCATCGGCCGCGATGCCGGCAAAAAACTCCGTCTCGTCAAGGGTAGCCACATCATCGTGCCCCGTCTCTACGAGGGAGACCAAAGCTATGTCCTGCAAAACGAGGATCGCCGCGTCATCTTCGTGATGCCCTATGAAATGGACTTTTCGCTCATCGGCACGACCGAGATCCCTTTTGAGGGAGATCCCTCGAAGGCGAGGATAAGCGAGGACGAAATTGTCTATCTCTGCGCCGCGGCGTCGCATTATTTCCGCAAGCCTTTAGACCCGCGCGATGTCGCGGAAAGCTTTTCCGGCGTGCGGCCGCTCTATGACGACGGCGCGGAAAATGCTTCCGCCGCCACGCGCGATTATGTGCTCGATCTCGACGCGCCAGAGGGCAGCGCGCCGCTTCTTTCGGTATTTGGCGGCAAGATCACCACCTACCGGCGCTTGGCGGAGGATGCGATCGCGAAGCTTGCGCCGCACCTGAAGGCCCCGTGCGGAAAACGCTGGACGGCAACGGCGCCGCTGCCCGGCGGCGACATGGAAGACGGCGATTTCGACCGTTTTTTGCGCACGCTGCGCGGCAAATATCCTTGGCTCGATGCGGCTACCGTGACCCGCTTAGCCCGCGCGTATGGCACACGGGCAGAGGCGGTTCTCGGCAAAGCGCGTAGTGCTGACGATCTCGGTGTGGATTTTGGCGCGGGGCTCTTTCAAGCCGAGATCGATTATCTCATCGGCCAGGAATTCGCGCTGACCGCCGAGGATATTTTGTGGCGGAGGTCGAAACGAGGCCTGCACCTTTCGCCGGTCGAACGCGCCCGCGTGAGCGCCTATCTTGACGCGCGCGTGGATGGCCAGAACGCGCCGACCATAATAAAAAATATACTGTTTAACTGAACGTTCAAACACCCGCTAGATTCAGGAGGTCGACGATCGTGAACGTTCCGGCCTTCGCGGTCGGCAAGGTCGGCGTCCACTTGGGATACATATTTGGATATGACAGCCCATCAGCGTCGATTACACCGACGAAGACTTCGGCGACGATTCGTGCGCCGGCTTCTCCTAAGCGATCACCCGTAGAATCGTGATAGGCCTCAGCGAGCAAGTAGTACCACAGGTAACAACTGCGGAGTTGTTCGTCCGTGAGGGGAAGCGTCTTGCCGCCCGCGTCTTTGGCCGCCTTGCGCAGCTCCGCTGCTTCGAGGGGGTGAGCGACGCCGAGCGCACGAGCGACATCCTGGCCGGCCGGGACCATTAGAGCTTCGCTACGTAAGAGGTTGCGGGTCGCAAGCGACCGGAGCGGTACCACCACGTTCGCTGGAACCACCCCGTTGGGAAGATCGAGCAACAGTGTATTGAGCAGCGGTTCGATTCGCTTGGCCTTCTGCGGCGGATGCTTGGAATCGCGCTCAAAGAAATTCGACCACTGGACCGCAAATGTCGGATCCACTGGACCGCCGCGCAGATCGGTTCGCGGCGTGGCCGGTGCCGCGGGATTGGTTGGAAACAGCGGGACCGCCAGATGCGCGGGATTGACATTGTAGCTCGCGCGAATGGTGGCGTGGCCGAAGCGATAGGCGGCAACGCTGAATTCGACAGGGATGAACGGTTCGTGCTTCTCCGAGGGGTGGAAGAATCGCGGTCCGTTCGCCAAAATGTCGTCGACAATTGTTTTGCCGCAGATGAGCGGCAAGAACTCGTGGATGATCATCCACTGATAGTGCCAGCGCAGCAACTGCTGCGCCGCCAGAAAAACGGTGCTCTCGCCGCCGCTGGTATCTTCGTTCGTCAGGGCAGGCGCGCCAAAGACGTTGTTGAACGTGCCGGCCTTGAGGCCGTCCACAATCGCGTTGTGGCACTTCATAAATGCAAGTTCGAGCTGCGAGAGGATCATGTTCTCATCGTTGCGCGGATCGCCGATCAAGGCGGTCCCCTGCGAACTGCGCGCGAGATCGGTACCGTTGACCAGCAGTTTCTCTCCGCCCGAAGTGTTGTCGTAGATGTGCGGCGTCGCCGAGGGTCCGGAAGCGTATACATTGTCAAGGTCGAGCGCTGGCGTCCGGAAGTTCGTGATCGCATTTGGGTCGGTTTGCCGCTCGAGGCTCGACGTAGGATCGAAGTCGAGATCGTGATCGAGGAATTGGGCGAGGAAGGTGAAGCCTGCGGCGAGCGTCGTGCTATCGTGTGACACGAGACCGGCGTCCATTGGACCGCTGGCGGCGCCCATCGCGTCGGCCAGCGCCTCGCCGGTAGGCTGACGCGGATCGAGAAACGGAAGCAGGCGGCCGAAGCGGCCTTCAGGAGCTAAAATCCCGTCCGGAACGTTGCTGCCACGGGTATCGAAGCCATGCATGGTGAAACCTCCATTTTTTGAACGAATAGGGAACTTAATCCGCATCATCCGGATGGATTGTCACAAAAACACTCCCTCCGCGCCCCCTTTTCAGGGGATGACGATTTCGAAAATTGTTCACCGGGCTGGCGTCAATGACGGAGTCAAACCGGCCAGTGGGCAAAACCAAGCCGCTTGGCGCTCTCGGTTCGTGCATCGTGCAATTTTCGGATTGCCGGATCTCGGTTCAGGCGAGAACCCGGCTCGCAATCGAATAGTCATCGATCTGTCATTGCAGTGTCAGACCGCGCTGTTAGCGCTCTCGTGCATTGTCAAAACACGGGAGCAAATCCGATGCCGCGAAAATTACCGGTGCCACGAAAGTTGCTATCATGCGTTGCGCCCGGCGCCTTGGCGCTGGGACTTACGGCCGCTCACCCCGCCCCTGCCGAAGCTGACAGCAATGGCCAAGTCAAACATGTCTTGCTGATCAGCATCGACGGAATGCATTCGGTGGACTTCATCAATTGCGCAAATGGAATTAGCGGGGCGAACGGAGGCAAGCCCTATTGCCCGAATCTCGCTGGACTCAAAGCGACCAGTGTCAACTATCTCGATGCATCCACATCAAAACCATCCGACTCGTTCCCCGGACTCATGGCAATCGTGAGTGGCGGATCGCCGCGCAGCGTGGGAGCATTCTACGACGTGGCTTACGACCGATCGCTCGATCCGCCGGCGACTACGACGGGGAATGGCGTAGCGGGCAGCCCTGGCGCATGCCAACCCGGCACACCGCCGACAGGTACAACCACTGAGTTCGACGAGGGGATCGATATCGATAAAACCAAGCTCAACGGGGGCGCCCCAAGTGGCGTAGACGGTGGCATCGCCTCGATCGATCCCAAGAAACTGGAGCGAGATCCAGCCAAGGGTTGCGCGCCGGTTTATCCGTGGAACTTTGTGCGGACCAATACGATTTTCGGCGTGATTCACAAGGCTGGCGGATACACTGCTTGGTCCGACAAGCATCCCTCGTACTCGTCCGTCTCGGGTCCGGGCAATGGCGGTAATCTCGATGACTATTACTCACCGGAGATCAATTCGATTCCGGTTCCTCTCCCCGGCGTGAAACTACCCAGCACCGTCAGCTGCAGTCCTCTGCCCGATCAGACCGCGGAGTCTTCCTCGAACGCATGGACCGATAGCTTCCAGAATATTCAGTGCTACGATACGCTAAAGGTCGACGCGATCCTCAATCAGATCGGCGGCGGGACGCATAATGGGATGGTGCCGGCTCCTGTGCCAACCATCTTCGGAATGAATTTCCAGGCGGTGAGCGTCGGCGAGAAGCTGATCGAAACACAGCTGAGCCTGACGGGCGGCTATCTGGACTCCATAGGCACGCCCACGCCTGCCTTGCTCAGCGAAATCCAATTCGTTGACGCTTCGATTGGCGAAATGATTTCCGGCCTAAAGAGCGCGGGTGTCTACGGTTCGACGCTCATCGTCATCACCGCCAAACATGGCCAGAGCCCCGTGGATTCCTCCCGCTACACGGGTATTACGTCGGCAGGACCGGTAACAACATCGCCCGCGACCATCCTGGACAACAGCCACTGCCTTCCCCTGTCCGAATCGCCCTCCAACACCTCTGGGATCGGGCCGACCGAGGATGACGTCTCTCTGGACTGGCTAAACAACCGCTGCACGACGGGTATGGCGGTGAGCTTGCTCGAATCGCAATCTCCAGCCTCGGCGAATAGTGCCGGTATTGGGGAGATTTTCTCGGGCCCCGCACTCACGCAGCTCTTCAACGCCCCGGGCCTGCCACCGAATGGCGACCCGCGCACGCCAGATATCCTGGTCACACCGAACATCGGCGTTACTTACTCCGGGAGCACCAAGAAGCTGGCCGAGCATGGTGGCTTCTCGCATGACGACACCAACGTCATGATGCTCGTGGCCCATCCGGCGCTGCCGCCCACCACCGTCTACAGCCCGGTCGAGACGGCGCAGGTGGCGCCCACGATCCTGGCGTTGCTCGGTCTCAATCCCGGCAGTCTCATTGCCGTGCAGCAGGAAGGGACTCAAGTCCTGCCGGGAATTCCGTTCTAGCGCCAGAGGAATTGCAAGCGGCCGTCAACGGAACACCAAGGTCCTTCCCGGCTGCCCCTGATCGCCGCTGCATGGCGAAGAGCGGCGCCTGAATTTGCCTCGCACATCAAAAGGTCCCGCAACCGGGGCCTTTTCTTTGTTGGAGGGAAGCCGGCCGTATCGCTATTCGCGGCCCATGAGGTAAGGTCATCAAAATGCGGGATGGCCCAAGCGTTCCGCCCTTCGTTTATCTGGTGACCCTCAGAAAGCCGCCGCGTGAGCCATCTTCTCGCGATCGATCAGGGAACGACCTCGACGAGGAGCCTCCTCTTCGACGCGCAGGGAAGGCTGCTCGCCAGCGTCCAGCGCGAGTTTTCTCAGTCCTATCCGCAACCGGGTTGGGTCGAGCACGATCCGCAAACGATCTGGCGCGACGTGCTCTCCACCGCGTGCGAGGTTATCGCAAAATCACATGCGCAGGTTGCCGCGATCGGAATCGCAAACCAACGTGAGACCACCGTGGTTTGGGAGCGCGCGGACGGCACGCCAATCTATCCCGCCATCGTATGGCAGGACCGGCGCACCACCGCCGAATGCGCGCGCTTGCGGCAGGAAGGAGCCGAAACACTGGTTCGCGACCGCACGGGCTTGCTTCTCGATCCTTATTTCTCGGCGACCAAACTTGCCTGGATTCTGGAGCACGTGGCGGGCGCGAGGGCGCGCGCGGAACATGGCGAACTTGCCTTCGGCACCATCGACAGTTTCTTGCTCTGGCACCTGACCAGCGGCAAGGTGCATGCGACCGACGCCACCAACGCCTCACGAACCATGCTGTTCGACATCCGCCGCCAATGCTGGGACGGCGATCTTTTAAGATTATTCAAGATTCCCGAGGCGCTTCTCCCCGAGGTTCATGACAACTGTTTTCTTTATGGGCTCACGGCCGAGGGCTTGTTCGACGAGGCAATTCCGGTTGCGGGCATGGCGGGCGACCAGCATGCGGCGCTAATCGGCCAAGCCTGCCTTGAAGCTGGAATGGCGAAGGCGACCTTTGGCACGGGTTGTTTTTTCTTGCTCAACACCGGCCAACAGGCGTTGTTTCCGGCGAAAGGGACGCTTACGACCATGGCTTACCGGGCGGGCCGGCGGCCCACCTACGCCATCGAAGGATCGATTTTTGCCGCTGGAGCCACCCTCAAATGGCTGCGCGACCGGCTCGGTCTAATCCAGGATATGTCGCGAACCGGCGCGATCGCAGCCGGAACCGGCAGCAACAATGGAGTCTATTTGGTGCCCGCCTTCGCCGGTCTCGGCGCCCCGCACTGGGACCCCGACGCGAGGGGACTGATTTGCGGTCTCACGTTGGATACAGGTCCCGCGCATCTCGTCCGCGCTGCTTTGGAATCGGCCGCCTACCAGACCTTCGATCTGATGCACGCGATCATGGACGGCGGGGCGCCCCGCGCGTTGCGTGTCGATGGCGGCATGGCGGCGAATGATTGGTTTTGTCAGTTTCTGACCGACATTATTGCAGCACCGGTCGAGCGCCCGCTCATGCTCGAGGCGACGGCGAAGGGCGCCGCCTTCCTGGCCGGGCTCACAATTGGCGTGTTTCCCGATTTTGCCGCCATCTCCGCCGCATGGGCGCGCGGCGCAAGATTTGAGCCGCGCATGGATGGAGCCGAGCGGGAGCGCTTGATCGCCGGGTGGCGGGATGCGGTCCAGCGCGCCCTTGTGCGGAACCCGCGCGCGATAGACTGAACCGACACAGTGTTGCAAAGCGGATTGGATCGAATAAAGTTATACTCATTCCGTAGAGCTTTGGTGCGTTTCCTCCCCGCGGGTGAATCGCCACCGCCATACAAGGGGATCGGTTGCATGCGTTCCAACACATCTATGCAAGAAAGCGAG
>JBAUNU010000539.1:0-2349 GCA_049579405.1 Methylocella sp. | reverse complement strand
CCCGAGGATGCTGGAATTTCCCGCGCGCCGCTCGCCGATCTCGCCGGAGGCGATCCCGCCGCCAACGCGGCGGCGCTTCTCGGCGTGCTCGGCGGCGCCAAGAACGCCTATCGCGACATCGCCGTTTTGAACGCGGCGGTTGCTCTCGTCGTCGCCCGGAAGGCGGACGATTTGAAACATGGCGCGGCTTTGGCGGCGGCGGCGCTCGACGAGGGCCTAGCCGCCGTTACACTCGCCAAACTCGTGCAAGTCTCCAACCGCGCCTCGCCCCCGCCGAACGGCGTTGCCGTTGCAGCCGCCAAAGGAGTTCGATGGCCGACTTCCTAAAGACGATCGAGGCCTATAAGCGGCGCGAAATCGCGGCGGCCAAGGTGCGCATGCCGTTCGAGACCTTGGCGCGCAAGGCGCATGACCACGATCCGCCGCGCGGCTTCGTCAAGGCGATCGAGGCCAAGCGCGAGACCGGCCATATGGCTTTGATCGCGGAGATCAAAAAGGCGAGCCCCTCGAAAGGGCTGATCCGCGCCGATTTCGACCCGCCTGCCCTCGCCCGCGCCTATGAATCGGGGGGGGCGGCATGCCTCTCGGTGCTCACCGACGGGCCCTCCTTTCAGGGCAGTTTCAGCGATCTTTCCGAGGCGCGACAAGCAATCCATTTGCCTTGTCTTCGCAAGGACTTCTTGTTTGATCCTTATCAAGTATATGAAGCACGGGCGAATGGCGCGGACTGCATTTTGATCATCATGGCCTGCGTCACCGACGCGGAGGCCCGCGGATTGACCCGCGCGGCGCATGATCTTGGCATGGACATTCTTGTCGAGGTTCACCAGGAAGCCGAGCTTGCCCGGGCGTTGCCGCTGGAAACCCGGCTTGTCGGGGTCAACAACCGCGATTTACGAACCTTCAACGTATCGCTCGACGTGTGCGAGCGGCTGGCCGCGAAAATCCCGCCGGACCGGATCGTCGTCGGCGAAAGCGGCATCCTCACGCATCAGGATTGTCTGCGCTTAAAAGCGCGTGGCATTTCGGCCATTCTCGTCGGCGAGAGTCTTATGCGCCAAAAAAACGTCGCGGCGGCGGCGCGGGCGCTTCTTCTCGGCGAACCGCACCCGCGCGGTTACAAACCCCAGCGCGGATAATTTTTGCCTGGCCGCTACCCCGCTCTTTAGGATCGAATCACGCCATGCCGGACCTCACGCATCTCTCCGCCGCCGGGCAAGCCCAAATGGTCGATGTTTCGGGCAAGGCCGCGACGGAACGTGTCGCGATCGCGGAAGGCCGGATCGTCATGCGCAAGGCGACCCTCGATCTTGCCTTGTCGGGCAATGCCAAGAAAGGCGATGTCTTTGCCGCGGCCAGGATCGCCGCGGTCATGGCGGCCAAGAAGACGCACGATCTGATCCCGCTCTGTCATCCGCTGGCCTTGACCCATGTTTCGACCGAACTTGAACCGGATCAGGCCTTGCCTGGAATAAGGGTCCGCGTCGCCGCCAAGGTGTTGGGCCGGACCGGCGTCGAAATGGAAGCATTGACCGCCGTCTCCATCGCCTGCCTCACGATCTACGATATGTTAAAGGCAGTCGACCGCTCGATGCGGATCGAAGCGATCGCGCTTGCGCGCAAAAGCGGCGGCAAGTCCGGCGATTTTTCGCGCGAGGAGGCCTTGCCCGCATGACCCTCGGAACGTGACCCGGGGCAGACTGCGCGCCGTTCGTTACTGCGGCGCAAAAGCGTGCATCGAGCGGAAACTGGTGCCGCTAAGTTCCTTGAAAGGTAATTAATATATAAGACGCCAAATCCTCAAACGCTGCGCGGCTAGCGCGGTGACACTGCAAATAATCGAAACGCTCTGAAATAGTTTAGCAGCGGAAGAACACGTTGAAAAAGTATCTACGGTTGGACGCATCTTTATACACGGCGCGGTCTCCATACACGCCAGACGTCTCATATCCAGCGTTCTGTGCTTGTTGCGCGGCAAATTCGGCCTCGTCGAAAGTGTAGAAAGGACCCATTTTGCGGCTACAACCTTCTGCACTTGCTGGCGCAGCCATTGTCATCATAAGCATTAAAGTCAATCCGAGGCTCGCGGAGCTCTGCCTAAACCTCATAGCAAGTTCCTCCTCGCTTTTTCACCGAGTTCAAAGAGAGCCGCACTAATCGAGAGACTGTATCACTAGCAGAATTGAGCGGAGACATGAATGGCGAACCGCCGCTGAAGCCCGGCGCATTGGCAGTGAAAGGTGCTTCGAAGTGCGCGCACTATATGGCAGAATCCCATCCCTATGTTGTGTAGGGTCATTAAGGACCTTATACCAAGTCTTGATGATCATGACCGGTAGACCCAGACCC
>JBAUNU010000538.1:0-8959 GCA_049579405.1 Methylocella sp. | reverse complement strand
GAACGCGACGCCGCGCGATTTGCACCGCGGCCCTTCTCGCGCCTGGTGGCGGCCATGCCGTGGTTGCCGGGCAGATGCGGGCTGAGCTGAGAGCGTCCTGAACCTCCCTGATTGATGGCGTTGCGGTTCATGGCGAGACAGCAGCCGATCACCGCGCGGCGGATGCCCGCGTCTTCGCTCGCGGCCATGCTCCCTGCCCTCTCAAAAGCGGCGGCCGAGAGCGGACGCTTCCCGCGCGAGCTGTTCGACCTTGGTGAAATCGCATGCCGCAAGAAGCTCCGGCGCGACCATCCACGAGCCGCCGACGCAAGCCACATTGGGCAGCGCGAGATAATTTCCGGCCTTTTGCGCGTCGATACCACCGGTCGGACAGAAAATCAGATCGGGCAGCGGGCCCGCGAGAGAGGCGAGATATCTTGCCCCGCCCGCTGGCTCCGCCGGAAAGAATTTTAATGCCCGAAAACCTCGTTCCCGTAGCGCCAGGGCTTCCGAAGCCGTCGCCGCGCCTGGCAGGAAAGGGACCGGCGATCGCGCGGCCGCCTCAAGCAAGCGCGGCGTCATCCCGGGGCTGACCAAAAATCCCGCTCCGGCATTGGCCGCGGCTTCGATCTGGTTCGGCTCGACGATTGTTCCAGCGCCGATCAACGCGTTTGGAAATGTCTTGGCGAGCGCCGCCACTGCCTTCGTCGCGGCGGCCGTGCGCAAGGTGATTTCAAGCACCGTCAGTCCGCCCGCGATCAGGGCGCGGGCTTGGGCAAGCGCATCCTCGACGTCCTTGATGGTCAGCACCGGAATAACCGGCGCCCGGCGAAGCAAGGCGACGGTTGCCTCGCTATGGCGATAAAGCATGGATGACGCTCTTCCGTTGATGCGTCCCACGGTCAGCCGTGAACGCTCGCGCCGCGTTCCGCTCCGTTGACGTTGGCACGGAACATCTGGAACAGTTCGCGCCCATAGCCATGCGAATGCTCTTCGAGATCGCACACGGCGAGCGGACGGCTTTGCAAGGTCTCGGGCGAAAGCTCCACGTTCAATGTGCCCGCTTCCGCGTCGAGCGCTATGAGATCGCCGTCTCGCAGCCGGGCAATGGAGCCGCCGTCGAGCGCTTCCGGCGTCACATGGATTGCCGCCGGTACTTTTCCCGACGCGCCCGACATGCGGCCATCGGTGATCAGCGCCACTTGATGGCCGCGCGCCATCACCGACGCGAGCACGGGCGTCAGCGTGTGCAGCTCCGGCATGCCGATCGCTTTTGCGCCCTGGAAGCGAACCACCGCGACTAGATCGCAATCGAGTTCCCCCGCGCCGAACGCGGCCTCTACTTCTTCTTGCGCGTGAAAAACCCGCGCCCTTGCGCGCACCTTGCGATGTTCCGGCGCGACCGCGCTGATCTTGATCACCGCGCGGCCGAGATTGCCGTCAAGAACTTTCAAGCCGCCATCGCGGGAAAACGGATTTGCCGCCGGGCGCAGAACCGATTCATCGAGGCTCGCCGAAGGCGCCGCGCGGAAGGCGAGCTTGCCGCCATCGAGATAAGGCTCTTGCGCATAGAATTCGAGCGTGCATCCGGCAACGGTTTTCGCGCCCGGATGCAGGAGGCCTGCACCCAGCAAGGAACGGATGAGAAATCCGGTGCCGCCGGCGGCGGTGAAGTGGTTCACGTCGGCGGTGCCGTTGGGATAGATGCGCGTCAGCAAGGGAACCGCCTTGGAGAGATCGGCGAAATCGTCGAGCGTCAGGATGATGCCGCCCGCGCGGGCCATGGCAATGAGATGGATGACGTGGTTGGTCGAGCCGCCGGTCGCATGCAAGGCGACGATGCCATTTACGAACGCGCGCTCGTCGAGAACCGACGCAACCGGTGTGTAGTCGTTGCCAAGCGCGGTAATCGCCAAGGCGCGCTGTGCAGCGGCGGCGGTGAGCGCGTCGCGCAAGGGGGTGTTCGGATTGACGAAAGAACTGCCAGGCAGATGCAGGCCCATCGCCTCCATCAACATTTGATTGGAATTCGCGGTGCCGTAAAAGGTGCAGGTCCCCGGCGAATGGTAGGAGGCGGCTTCCGCTTCGAGCAGGTCTTCCCGCGTGGCCTTGCCTTCGGAATAAAGCTGGCGGAGCTTGGCTTTCTCTTGGTTCGACAGACCGGAAGGCATCGGCCCCGCTGGGATGAACACGGCGGGCAAATGCCCGAAGGCTTGGGCCGCGATCACCAGCCCCGGCACGATTTTGTCGCAGATGCCAAGAAAGACCGCGGCGTCGAACATATCGTGCGACAAGGCGATCGCCGCCGACATCGCAATGACGTCGCGCGAGAACAGCGAGAGTTCCATGCCGGCGCGGCCTTGCGTGATGCCATCGCACATGGCCGGCACGCCGCCCGCGACCTGCGCGACGCCGCCCGCCTCGTGCGCCGCCTTTTTTATGAGGGCAGGAAAACGCTCATAAGGCTGATGCGCCGAGAGCATATCGTTATAGGCGGTGACGATGGCGAGATTGGCGGCGGCACCGGTACGCAGGGCCTGCTTCTCGTGCCCGGCGCAAGCGGCAAAACCATGCGCGAGATTGGCACATCCGAGCGCGCCACGGTGCGGCCCGCCACGCCGCATCGCCTCGACGTGGCCGAGATATTTTTCCCGCGAAGGCTGGCTGCGCGCGCGTACGCGGGCCGTGACATCGGCGATTGCGGCTTGCACCATCTCCGGCTCCTCGTTGCAGCGGGTTGGCGCGACGCCGCCCGCATCGGGTCAATCGGTTTCTTCGCTCCAGCTGCGTCCGTCGCGCTCGACCAGGGCGATCGCGGCGGCGGGGCCCCAAGTGCCCGCAAAATAAGGCCGCGGCGCTTCGTCGATTTGGTTCCAGGCCTCACGGATCGGGTCGATCCAGCGCCACGCCGCCTCCACTTCATCGCGGCGCATGAACAAGGTTGCGTTCCCGCGTATAACGTCCATCAACAGCCGCTCATAGGCCTCCGGCGCATAGATTCTGAACGCCTCGGCGAAGTTCATGTCGAGCGGCACATGTTGCAGCCGCATCCCTCCGGCGCCCGGCTCCTTCAGCATCAGCCAGAGCTTAATGCCTTCATCGGGTTGCAGCCTTATGGCTAGCCTCGTTTGCGAAATCTTTCCAGACTCGACCGTAAAAATCGAATGGGGAACCGCGCGAAAGGCGACGATGACCTCCGAAACCCTTTGCGGCAGGCGTTTCCCCGTGCGAAGATAGAACGGCGTGCCGGCCCAACGCCAATTCGCGATTTCCACCTTGAGCGCGACAAACGTCTCGGTCACGCTGCGCTCGTTGCCGACCTCCTGGGCGTAGCCAGGAACCGCGCCGCCTTCGCTGGCGCCGGCGCGATACTGTCCGCGCACGGTCAGCGCCGCGGCATTGCCGGCGTCGATCGGCACCAGCGACTTCAAGACCTTGAGTTTTTCATCGCGCACCGAATCCGCGTCCATCGAAGCGGGCGGCTCCATGGCGACAAGACACAACAATTGCAGCAAATGATTCTGCACCATGTCGCGCAGCGCACCCGCGTTTTCGTAATAAGTAGCGCGGCCTTCGACGCCTATCGATTCAGCGACGGTGATCTCGACATGATCGATATGGGCTGAATTCCACAACGGCTCGAACAGCGCATTGGCGAACCGCAGCGCCATAAGATTTTGCACCGTCTCTTTTCCGAGATAATGATCGATGCGGAAAATCCGATTCTCCGGAAACACCGCGCCAATCGCATCGTTGATGAACGCGGCCGAAACGCCGTCCTTGCCGATCGGCTTCTCGACGATGATGCGCGAGGCCGGGGTGACGAGCGAATGCGCGGCGAGCTGTTTGGCGATCGGCACGAAACGTTCCGGAGCCGTGGCGAGATAGAAGGCGCGCACGCGCGAGGGATCGTCATCGAACTCATTGCCGAGGAGATCCCATCCCGCCTCGGACTCAATGTCAAGGCGGAGATAATGGATCAATTCTAGGAAGCTCTTGATCGCTTCGTCGCGCGCTGCGGCGGCGGCGAACTCCTTCAGCGCATGGGCGATCGCGACCCGATAGGCAGCGTGATCCAAGGGCCGCCTCGACACGCCAATGATCCTGGTCGGCTGCGAGAACTGCCCATCGAGGAAACGGTGAAATAGCGCGGGAAAGAGCTTGCGGTGGGCGAGATCGCCGGTGCCGCCAAAGACGGCCAGATCGAAGGAAGGCACCTTTCGAATACGCGAAACCATCGCTTTCCTTCGCATTTCGAAGCTTTATGCGCAACATAGCCCGTCGGCGCTGCCAGGCAAGAGGCGCGCGAGAGCCGCCCGGGCCGGCAAGCCGGATGTGGCCAAGACGCACATCTCCGAAAAGCTAATATCCTAGACAAACAGTGACATTACGCATGAGCCAGTATATGCCCTAGAAGAAACGACGAAACTTTCCGGATTAAACTCACGATGTTGTTTGCACGGCGCTGATCCTCTATGAGCGCCTATATCAAACCATTAATGTCTCTGCGGCTGCTGAGAATGCGTCGAGTCCGGCGCGCCTGCCATTGCGGTAATAGGTATTGTTATAGAATCTCGTTGGATTAATTAAACTTGCGCTATCCAGGCCAGAACGAGGCTCATTCGGCGGCGCGTTTGAACTCCGGGAATGTGCAGCGCGCGTCGCTCTCCCGCTTGAATTCGAGGATTTTGGCCGGCTCGGCGAAGGGCAAATCGAGCGTTCGCCAGACATCGGCCATGCTTTCCACGAGGTGGGCGATATGGGCATCCGTGTGCAAGGGACTTGGGGTGATGCGCAACCGCTCGCCGCCTCTGGCGACCGTCGGATAATTGATCGGCTGGATATAGATCGCGTGGCGATCGAGCAGCATGTCGGTCGCGCGCTTGCAGAGCTCGGGATCGCCGACGAGCACCGGCACGATATGGGAGGGGTTCGGCATCACCGGCAGACCGGCCGCGCTCAGAGCATGTTTGGTGAGCATCGCCTGGCGTTGATGTTGCGCGCGGAGTTCATCGCCTTGTCCCTGCTTCAAGAAACGTATGGCGGTTGTCGCGGCGGCGGCCAGCGCCGGAGGCAGCGCCGTGGTGAAAATAAAGGCGGGCGCGTGCGAGCGCACGGCATCGACGATCGCCCCTTTGGCGGCGATATAGCCGCCCAGCGTCCCAAATCCCTTGGCAAGAGTTCCCTCGATGACGTCGATCTGGTCCATGACGCCGTCGCGTTCGGCGATGCCTCCGCCGTGCGGACCATAGAGCCCAACCGCATGCACTTCGTCGATGTAGGTCATGGCGTTGTAGCGGCGCGCGAGATCGGCGATCTCCGCGACCGGAGCGATGTCGCCATGCATCGAATAGAGGCTCTCGAAGACGATCAGCTTGGCCCGCTCGCGCCCCGCCGCGCGCAAAAGCTCTTCGAGATGGGCGAGATCGTTATGGCGAAAAATTTGCCGCTGTGCCGTGGAGCGGCGGATTCCCTCGATCATCGAGTTATGGTTGAACTCATCCGAAAGGATGAGGCAATCGGGCAAAAGATCGCCAATCGTGGAAATCGCCGCCAGATTGGAAATCCATCCCGAGGTAAAGACGAGCGCCGCCTCCTTGCCATGGAGGCCGGCCAATTCGGCTTCGAGCTCGACGAGGGGATGATTGGTGCCCGAAATATTGCGCGTGCCGCCGGCCCCGGCCCCATGCCGCACCGCGGCCGTGGTCATCGCCTCGATCACCCGCGGATGCCGGGCCATGCAGAGGTAGTCGTTGGAACACCAAATCACGACTTCGTCGACGCGGTCCGGTCCGTGCCACAGTGCGCGCGGAAACGCCTTTGCGTCCCGCTCGAGGTCGGCGAAGACCCGGTAGCGGCGTTCCCCCTTCAATTTTGAAATCGCCTCGTCGAAGAAGCGCGAATACGGCATTTTGATGGGTCTCCAAACTCTGAGCCGGAATGGCGCGCGGAAATCCGAGCATGGTATTAATACGGTCGATTTAAGTTT
This sequence comes from Methylocella sp., assembly GCA_049579405.1. Lineage (GTDB taxonomy): Bacteria > Pseudomonadota > Alphaproteobacteria > Rhizobiales > Beijerinckiaceae > Methylocapsa. Next base: position 2,991 of record JBAUNU010000538.1, on the reverse strand, counting down.
TTGCCTCAAAAAAAGCGCCGGGCGACGAACGGTGGCGCCAAGGACGGCACGGGCTTCAACGTGATGCCGTGCGGCATTTATGGGAGTATTTTTATTCCCAGCGGCTGCCCAAGGCTTTAACGAGGTTAATGCGGGCCGTCAAACCCCTTCTCCGCGATCGCATAAAGAATGCGTATTCTCGTCACCGGCAGCGCCGGCTTCATAGGTTTTCACATGGCTCGCCGTCTTCTCGGCGAAGGCCATGAAGTCGTCGGCCTTGATGGATTTACCCCCTATTACGATCGCAACCTCAAGCTACGCCGGCACGAGATGTTGCTGCAAAGCCCCGGGTTTTTGGGCCATGAAGCCATGCTCGAGGATTTCGCCGCCCTGCGAAGAGTTTATGGCGACGGATTCGACGCGGTTTACCATTTCGCCGCGCAGGCGGGAGTGCGCTACAGCCTCGCCAATCCGCGCGCCTATCTCGACGCCAATCTCACCGGAACCTTCAATCTTCTGGAGTTGATGCGCCATGCGCCGCCGGCGCACGCCCTGCTGGCTTCGACCTCCTCCGTCTATGGGGCCAACGCCAAGGTCCCGTTTCGCGAAACCGACCGGGCCGATCATCCCTTGGCACTCTACGCCGCCTCGAAAAAGGCGAACGAGGAGATGGCCCATGCCTACAGCCATCTCTTCAAAATCCCGATCACGATGTTGCGATTTTTCACGGTCTACGGCCCTTGGGGCCGCCCGGACATGGCGCTTTTCAAATTTGCCGCCGCGCTTTTCGAGGGCCGCCCCATCGATATTTACAATCACGGAAATATGAGCCGGGATTTCACTTACATCGACGATCTCGTCGAAGCAATATCCCGGCTGTTCGGCCATCCGCCGCCACCGGTAGAGGCAAGAGGGCCGCCCTTGATGGCAGACAGCCTTTCTCCCGTCGCGCCCTGGCGGGTCGTCAACATCGGCGCTGGGATGCCTGCCTCGCTCAGGGATTTCGTCGCCGCCATCGAGGCCGCGACCGGAGTGCGGGCCAAGTGCAATTTCATGGCGATGCAGCAAGGCGATGTTCCAGTCACCTTCGCCGACACCTCGCTGCTTTTAGCTCTGACTGGTTTTGCCCCGAAAACGCCGCTGCAAGAAGGAGTTAAGGCTTTCATCGCGTGGTACCGCGATTATCACCGCGCGTGAGACGACGCTCACGAGGATGGCCGGCTTTGGGCCGGCCATCGCCTTGATTCCTCTTTGTTTACCAGAGAACGACGGCGTCAGGGCGACACGGTGCCCCGCGAATGTCCGCCGGGGACCTTGCACGAACAGCCGTTGCCGACCCACGACTCGTGATATAGTTCGCAGGCCTTAGCCGGCGTCGAGCACATCCTTCCCATCTGGCCAGTCGCGACGCTTCGCCCGGTCACCAAGGGAGCGGTGGCCGCCCCGGCGACCGGCGCCGTCGCCGCTTGTGCGACCGGCGCAGCCAATGCTGTTACCGGCGCCGTGACGGCCGCTATAGGTGCGGTCACGATCGCGAACGGATTGGCGTTGTCATACGGGTAGCTGCTGGCGTAAGGGTATCCGTAACCGTAAGCGTAATTGTAAGGGTACCCGTAACTATAGGCGTAACTGGACGGGTACCAATATCCCTGAGCGTTGTAAGGGTACCCGTAGTTATAGGCGTAATTGTCGGGGTTATATGGATAGCCATGCCAAGCTAAGCCCGGACGCCACTCGCGGTGGTGCCGCCACTGCCGTCCGTGTTCCCGATCGATCTGATTTTTCGCCACGCTCCGCGGGCCGCCACCCATGCTGCTCTCGTCGCTGCGCATTTGCGCCCAAGCGGGACCGCTCCCGGCCAGCACCGCGCCCAGCGCGGCCGAGGCCACATATGCTGCAATGCGTTTCATGTCCTTCTCCTCATTTGATTATCCTTTCCGCTCGCGGCCAAGCGCGAACGAACGGCAGTCGAGGCCGAAACACCTGCTTCGCGAAAATCGTTCCATGAATTCTTTCAATTTACCAGGCAAACGTCCGGCGGTCGCTGTCAACCTGCCGCGAGCTTGAGCACTGTATTACGGGCCGGGAGCATGTTCATGGCTATAGCAAGGCGATGTTCCAGCCACCTTCGCCGGCACCGTGTTGCTTTTACGCCTGACCGGATTTGCTCCCATTGCCTGGTGCCGCAATTATTTTGGCGCTTGAGACGACGGCGCACAACCAGACAATGGGCCGGGCTTTGGCCCCACCCTGACTCAACGCCTCGCCCCGGCACGCCCGGGCAGCCTATCGCCCCGGCGCTGCGATCACGCTCTAGTTTCAATAAGCATAGGCAGGGGTTTCGAATTCGATGAGGGGCCCCGCACGAGCGGGAATTTCGAGCGGCGAGGGGAGGAGTTCGTTTCCGAACGCCGACTTGTCAAAGATTTGGTCCGGCGTCCGGTTGAAGATCGTATTGGCGGTCACGTAGTTCGACATGCTGCCCACCGGAACGGCCGGTCCGGGATCGAGGAAACTGCGGCGGTTGACGGTGAGCGGCGGGCGTTCGTCATGATACCGCTCCGCCACCTGCGGGCGGTGGCGATGACGCTGTTGGGTTTGCGCGTTGGCGGAGGCCGTGAGCGCGGCCAAGGCGGCGGCGGCCAGAATGATCGATACCTTATTGTGAAACATGTCGAAACTCCAAGCCTTCCTTAGCTTAAACGCAAAGACCCCGGTTTGGTTGCACCGCGCGCATTGTCGTTCCATTAAAGTTGAGTTTATCCTTAACGGCTTTTTTCTTTCTTTGCCGGTTGCGGCTTGATGCTCCATCAAGGCAGCCGAAACGGGTCACGGCGGCGGCGCCCATGAAACGCGGCTTCATCGCTTGCTGGCTGGAGGGGACGCCTCAATGGACCTGAAACGGCCGCTACTGGGCCGGTTCGCGTCCCGGGCGTTAAACCGCCCGAAATTGCTTTTGACCGTAGCAAGCTCCATGCCCTTGGTCTTGACGCTTGCCGGTTGTTCGGGAGG
>JBAUNU010000537.1:0-4284 GCA_049579405.1 Methylocella sp. | reverse complement strand
TCACCGGCGATCGCGAAACTCTGGACCTGATCGAGAAAATACAAGAGTCCAAAGCCGCCGAGGCGGTTCTGATCTCGATCGACAGTCCCGGCGGCACGACCGCGGGAGCGGAGCGGCTCTACGATGCGCTCCGCCATCTATCGGCGAAGAAACCGACGGTTGCCGTGGTCGGCAGCATGGCCGCCTCCGGCGGTTATGTTGCCGCCCTCGGAGCCGACCGGATTGTCGCGCTGGGAAATGCGCTGGTTGGTTCGATCGGCGTCCTGGTTGAATACCCGAACTTCGGCAAATTGCTCGACACGGTCGGGGTGAAAATGGAGGAAGTGAAGTCTTCCCCGCTCAAGGCTTCGCCAAATGGCTTCGAGCCGACGAGTCCGGAAGCGCGTGCCGCGCTCGCCGCACTTGTCGGCGACAGTTTCACCTGGTTCAAAACGCTCGTGCAGGAGCGAAGGAACATGACCGGCGAGCAGCTGGAGGCTGTCGCGGACGGACGGGTGTTTACCGGCCGCCAAGGGATGGAACTGCATCTTGTCGATCGCCTCGGCGGCGAGCGCGAAGCCATCGAATGGCTGGAGCAGGAAAAAAATATTCCCAAGGGGGTGCCGGTGCGGGACTGGAAACAGGAACGGACCCTGGAACGGTTGGGCATCTTGAGCTTTTCCGCGCGGGCCGCGGAATTCCTCGGCCTTGGCGGGCTGAGCGGCGCACTCGATCGTGCCGCGAGTACCGCGCAGGGGCGTATGCTTGACGGTCTTGTTTCGATTTGGCAAGCTAACGGCGCCAACTGAAGCTCGGCGGGCCACAGGTTGGTTTTGGACACAAAATTTGTGGACGGGGCCGATGATCAAATCCGAGCTCGTACAGCGGATTGCCAACCGGAATCCGCACCTCTACCTCCGCGATGTGGAAAAAATCGTCAATGCAATTCTCGATGAAATCACGAGCGCCTTGTCGCGCGGCGACCGCGTCGAACTGCGTGGCTTCGGTGCCTTCTCGGTGAAACACCGGGACGCAAGGGTTGGCCGCAATCCGCGCACCGGGGCGCATGTTCCGGTGAACGAAAAGACGGTTCCCTTTTTCAAGACCGGCAAAGAAATGCGCGAACGCTTGAATCAAGACCATGGCGGCTGAAGCCTGCCGCTCACGATTGCACGCCGAAGGTTCGATTGCTCGCGTACGAAGCTTTGGCCAGGCCGCGTGAGGAGCGCGGCCCCCTTCCGGTCGGCCCGGCGTTTTCCTTGGCTTCGGGCATCCCACGCGGGTCTTACCAACTTGCCAAAAATCGTCTAGAAGCGCGCTGTGAACGCGCGCGAATTCATCGGCCGACGCAAATGAAGCGATTTGTCAAAGTTCTTATTCTGGTTCTGCTCGCGCTTCCCGCAATAGCCTTGCTGGTGGCCAACCGCCATGACGTGATTATATACCTCGATCCTTTTGCCGGGCCGACGCCCGAGGGCACCCAAATCACCGTGCGGCTTTTCGTTGTCATAGGCCTTGCGATCATGTTTGGGGTTATTTTCGGTGGAGTCGCGACCTACCTCGAACAAGGCAGGTACCGCCGCGCCGCGCGCCGGGCAAGACGCGAGGTGGAATCCTTGCGGGCGGAAGTCGCGCGGCTATCCCTTCCCCGGCCGGGCGAAAAACGAAAGGTTCCCTGACCTTTCCAAGGAAGGCCTGCTGAAAGCCCGCGGCGCCAGCCAAAACCTTGCCGCCATGGTATAAACGAACCATTCTCCTCAATCGATGCCGGCAAGGCGGGCCGATGAGCGTCATCGTCAAAATCTGCGGCCTCGCGACGGAAGCCGGGCTCGACGCGGCGCTCGCCTGCGGCGCCGACATGGCCGGCTTTGTCCTTTTTGACAAGAGTCCGCGGCATATCTCCTTGGAGCTGGCCGCAAATCTCGGCCGGCGCGCCGCGCGCCGGACGTGCAAGGTCTTGGTGACGGTCGATGCCGGCGATGCCTTGCTCGCGGCGGCGATCAAAGCGCTCGACCCCGGGCTCCTTCAACTGCACGGAAGCGAACCCCCCGAACGGGTCGCCGCCGTTCGTGCCCGTTTCGGGCTTCCCGTGATGAAGGCGATTGGGATCTTTGAGCCGGCCGATCTCGCGCTTGCGCCGGCCTTCGATGAGGTGGCCGATTTCCTGCTGTTCGACGCCAAGCCGCCTCACCCCGGCGGGCGGCCCGGAGGCAGCGGGACCAGCTTCGACTGGAGCTTGCTGGGCATGATCGAAACCAAAAAGCCGTGGCTCCTCGCGGGCGGCCTCGACGCCGGCAACGTGGCGGACGCGCTCGCCCAAACGCACGCGCCCGGTGTCGATGTTTCCTCCGGGGTTGAAAGTGCTCCAGGCGTGAAGGACAAGGCAAAGATCGCGGCTTTCATCGCGGCAGTCCGGGGGCCGCCGAAAAGCTTGGTCCGTCCGCGCCGGGCGGCTAACAGCTCATCGAACGTTAAGCATGTAAAGGCGGATGCGGTGCCACCAGCTCTCAATTCGTTTCGTACCGGCCCCGGCGAAACCGGGCATTTCGGAATTTTTGGCGGCAGGTTCGTGGCCGAAACCTTGATGCCGCTGATCCTCGATCTCGAGAAACACTACAACGCCGCAAAGACGGATCCCGCTTTCAAGGCTGAACTCGACAATCTGCTTGTCCATTATGCCGGGCGGCCGAGCCCGCTCTATTACGCCGAGCGCATGAGCGGCCACGTCCGCCAGAAAGCCGCCGCCGCTGGTAGGCCAGGCGGTGCAAAAATCTATTTTAAGCGCGAGGAGCTGAACCATACCGGGGCGCACAAGATCAACAATGTGCTCGGCCAAATTCTTCTCGCCCGCCGGATGGGCAAAACCCGCATCATCGCCGAGACGGGAGCGGGCCAGCATGGCGTCGCGACGGCCACCGCTTGCGCGCGCTTCGGGCTCGATTGTGTCGTCTACATGGGCTCCGTCGATGTCGAGCGGCAAAAGCCCAATGTCTTTCGCATGAACCTGCTCGGCGCTAAGGTCGTGCCGGTCGAATCGGGCGCCAGGACCCTGAAGGACGCGATGAACGAGGCCCTGCGCGATTGGGTCACCAATGTCGAAAACACGTTCTATTGCATCGGCACGGTGGCCGGCCCGCATCCCTATCCCGCGATGGTCCGCGATTTCCAATGCGTGATCGGCGAGGAAACCAAGGCGCAAATGCAGCTTGCGGAGGGCAGGCTTCCGGATTCACTGTTTGCCTGTATCGGCGGCGGCTCCAATGCCATCGGCCTGTTTCACCCTTTTCTCGACGATCCTTCCGTGGAGATTTATGGCGTCGAAGCGGCGGGATTTGGCCTCGACAAAAAACATGCGGCCTCGCTCGCCGGCGGCAGGCCTGGCGTGCTGCACGGCAACCGCACCTATTTGCTGATGAATGAAGACGGGCAGATCGAGGAAGGGCATTCGATCTCGGCCGGGCTCGACTATCCGGGCATCGGTCCCGAACACGCCTGGCTGAAGGAGACGGGGCGGGTAACGTATCTCTCCGCGACCGACGCGGAGGCGCTCGCCGCTTTTCAGCTTTGCGCCAAGCTCGAGGGGATCATCCCGGCGCTAGAGCCCGCGCATGCGCTGGCCAAGGTTTTGGACCTCGCGCCAGAAAAGCCCGAGGATCATTTGCTGGTGGTGAATATTTCGGGGCGCGGCGACAAGGATATTTTTACGGTCGCCGATCATTTGGGCGGCATGGCGCCGTCCCCTCAGCAATGAAACCGCGGCCTTTGCGTAATCTCTCATTCTGTCGGCCGCAGTGCCCGCTTCGGTAATCTGAACATCATGACCCTAAGGCAATTCGCTACGTGGCTCGATCAACCTGGCAGAGGAACTGTAATGCAGGAGTTTATCAGCGAGGACGATCTCAAGACGTTTGAGGGATGGCTGAGGTATCAGGCCGTTGACGCGGCGACGGCCACGCCGGACGAGCTGGCAATGTGGCGCGGCCTTTTTGATGAGGTGAGCGAGCGCGGTGTGGCCACCCCCAAGGTTGGCCTGATGAAACTCCAACCGGTTCCCGGTGAACATCGATACGCGGTGGTGGTCCGCGAAGGCTCCGATCTCTGGCTGACGCTGTGGGTTCGGCGTTCCCGGAAGGGCGAGTTTTTCGTCATGGTGCCGCGAGGCGATCGGGATTGGGACGTTCACACAAGTTATCACCTCGACGGTACGCTGCACATGAAGAGCTTTGGCCGAACGCACCATTTGCCAAAACGCCAGCCTTTGACGGGAAAATTCCAGGGAACGGAGCACCTCGGGAGTTCCATGGG
>JBAUNU010000536.1:0-2963 GCA_049579405.1 Methylocella sp. | reverse complement strand
CATTCTTATCCATGGGCGGCGGCGGCGTTGTCGTTCATCGGCGGGGTAGGGCTCTTCGTCGGCCTTGCGTTTCTTGTCGCGCCCGTGTCGTTCATTGTCGCGGGCTTTTTTTTCGACGAACTGGCGGAAGAAGTTGAGCGCGGACTGGCTCCGGGCGAAGCGCCAGGCCGGGCTCTTTCGCTGGGGGATGCGGCATGGCTATCAGTCAAATTTTCCGCGGTCGCGCTCGGCGTCAATCTTGTCGCGCTTTTGTTGCTGCTGGCTCCCGGCGTCAATGCCGCCGCGTTTTTCGGCGCCAACGCCTATTTGTTTGGGCGCGGCTATTTCGAGCTTGCCGCCGCGCGCTATCTCCCGCTTGGCGAAGTCCGCCGGTTGCGCAAAAAGAACGCGCTTCGCTTGTTTGGCGCCGGCCTTGTGATGGCGGCGATCCTTGCCGTTCCAGTCTTCAATTTGCTCACGCCGCTGTTCGGGACCGCATTCATGGTGCGTATAGCCAGAAACATCATGCGGCGGGCCGGAAAGACGCCGCGCTCGGCGCCGGGTTGACGGCTCAGACCACGGGGGTGCCGGAGAACTGCCCGGTTTTGCGGTAACGGTAGAGATAGGAAGGCACCAAGGTCTCGAATGGTTCGGGCGTTATGCCAAGGCCGCCAAGCGTCCGCCCTTCGGCCTCCGCTTGCGGCGAGACGATATTGTCGCTTCGCAAGAGTTTCACTTGGTCGGAGGTTATCGCAAGAATTTCCGGAAAAAGACCGAGTGACAATTTGCGGATAATTCCGGTAACGAAGGCGAGCGATCTCGCCCGCCCGAAAGAGATCGGGATGAGCCAGCGGCGGCGTCCGGTCACCGTCAGGACGAACGTAATGATTCGCCGGAGCGTCGCGATTTCCGGGCCGCCCAATTCATAAATTGTCCCTTGCTTAGCCTTGCCGTCGACGGCCAACGCGATCGCCGTCGCGACATCCCCGGCGAAGACCGGCTGAAGTTTGGTTGCGCCGCCGCCGATCAAGGGGAGCGCCGGCATGAACCGCGCCATTGCCGCGAACCGGTTGAAGAATTGATCCTCCGGCCCAAACACGACCGACGGCCGCATGATGATGGCATCGGGCAAGATTTGCCGCACCGCCGCCTCGCCAAAGGCCTTGGTTTTCGCGTAGACGGAAGAGCCCGAAGGGTCGGCCCCAATCGCCGACATTTGCACAAAAACTTCCGTGCCCGCTTGTTTCGCCGCCTTGGCGATGGATTGCGCGCCGAGGTGGTGAATCGCATCGAAGCGTTGCGCGCCTGCCTGACGCAATATGCCAACCAGATTGATCGCCCCTTGCGCATCCCGCAGCGCATGGGCGACTGACTGAGGATCGCGCACATTCGCCTGGACGGCATGGATTTGGCCGACCGTGCCAAGCGGCTGCAGATGAAACGCGAGATCCGGCCGGCGTACCGCGACCCTGACCCGCCAGCCTCGCCGCGCCAAGGCGCGCACCACATGCCGGCCGACAAAACCCGAACCGCCGAACACCGTCACAAGCCGGTCTGCCTTTACGAATGCCTCCGTCTTTACGAATTCCTCCGCCACGTTGCAGGTCCCCGGGTGCAAGGATTAGTGCCCGCGTCGTTTTTAGAGCGCTTTCACGCACAATGGAAACGGGAAAGTGCGTGGGACTTGATTTCGCCGTGGGGGGTCATGGTTTGTAAAGAGGCTTGGCACGCGGCAAGCCGTTGCTTTGTATTGACAAAACCGCGGACCGGCCCGTATCAGGGACCGACGCCCAGGTGGCGGAATTGGTAGACGCGCTGGTTTCAGGTACCAGTGGTGAAAGCCGTGGAGGTTCGAGTCCTCTCCTGGGCACCATGCGATTTTTAGAGCATTGATTTCATTCACGTTTTCTTGCGGGTGCCGGGGCCTGTGATTTTACGGTGCGGGGATAGATGTTGCCGATTCGTCTGCTCCTGGTCTAGCAATCGATCAAGGGCCTCTATAGAGCCCAGACCGACAAGAACCATGACGTTTCTTTCGCCGCTTCGCATGATTTGATCGTGGATCCGCGCCGATGAGAACCGTTTGACCTCGACCGACAAATCGTAATCTGACAAATGAAAATCGAGCGTGCGTGGCGTCCTCTGATCGCGCTCTGGCCGGGTGAGCGACACTGATACCGGGTAAGCGGGGGTCGCAACAAGTTACGGTCGCCGCTTCCGGCCTCGTATTATTCGATCGTGATCCGTGGCGCGGCGCGGGCACGGCCCTTTTCGAGCGTCGCCAATACCTTCGCGGCGATGGCGCGATAGACCTTGGCGTGTTCGCCATCGGGATCGACGGCCGTGACCGGACGCCCTGAATCCGAATATTCGCGGATGCCGATATCGAGCGGCACTTCGCCGAGGAAGGGCACGCCGTGTTTTTCGGCCTCAAGGCGCGCCCCGCCATGCGCGAAAATAGCCGAACGGCCGCCGCAATGCGGGCAAATGAAATAGCTCATGTTTTCGACGATGCCCAACACCGGCACCGCGACCTTCCGGAACATGGCGATGCCGCGGCGCGCGTCGACGAGAGCGAGATCCTGGGGGGTGGACACGATAACCGCGCCGGCCAGCGGCACGTTTTGCGCCAAGCTCAGCTGTGCATCGCCGGTGCCGGGCGGCATATCGACAACCAGGCAATCGAGCTCGCCCCACAAAACATCGCGCAGCAATTGCTGGATCGCCGACACCACCATCGGCCCGCGCCAGATCATCGCCTCTTCTTCATCGACGAGGAAGCCGATGGACATCGCCTTGACGCCATAAGCGATGAGCGGCCGGATCGAGCGGCCCTCGGATTCAGGCTTCCCTTTGAGGCCTAGAAGGCGCGGAACCGATGGGCCGTATATATCGGCATCGAGGACGCCCACCCGCCAGCCGAGCGAGGAAAGCCCAAGCGCGAGGTTGACGCACGTCGTGGACTTGCCGACGCCTCCCTGGCC
>JBAUNU010000535.1:0-4628 GCA_049579405.1 Methylocella sp. | reverse complement strand
TCGGTCCAGCCCATTTCCTCGACAATTACCCGATGCCGCAAACGGTAGGCTTGCTCCATCTCGTCACGATAACGATAGTCGTTTTCGGGGGTAACCAGGTGAATCACGGAAATTCTCCAGTTCACGGTGTGATCAATGCCTGGGGCCAATTGGCCCCAGCGCCGGTCCCTTTCAGTGAATGGAGAATGCCGGATGTGTGGGGGTGGAGATAGTACGCGAACGCGTACCTTTCCGCGATCAACTCCCGGCGGACCCCTTCGGCGACCGCTTGCCGCTGCGGTCCTTCGCAGCCCTATCGGCCACGCCGTTCATAGTCCCCCTCCGACGGTAAACCAACCCTCACCCACGGCCTCAGCCGGCTGCGCGGCAAAATTCTTCAGTAGTTCGTAAACCACTTGGTCACGCACTGAAAACTCAGCCGGTGCACGTTTACTAGTGAAGTCCGTCACATCCAAAAAAAAGCCGCGATAATCCGTTACATTTGGTCGTTTAAGGATAACCGAGATTGCTTGTTCAGACATCAAAGCAGCGGCCGTAGAGACTAGGGGAGGCCAAGTCGGTACTAGCTCCAGATTCAAGAATCTGTAGAGTGCCATCCGTTCAAACTTCATTCTTGGAAGAACGCCTAAGACGTATGCACTGAGCCGTAAAAGGCAGTCTCGCGCGATTTCCGGTTTGTCAATCTGTTCCCAGCCCAATCCGAGCGAGGGATAACTTAGGCGCTCCTCGGGACTTGGGTCGCCTGGCCGCGTGACGAAAACATTAGGAGACGGCGCAAAATAAAAATCTACGATGGGCACCCTGGCTTCCCGGGCGGCGCGGTACAACAGCATCCCCGGACCAAGCGCGTCGACTCCCGGAAGCACAACGTCGCACTGCTTGAGGATGTTCTTCAGGGTTGCAGCTTCGCTCCATTCCGCTTCGTACGTTTGCACTTGGGCGGAGCCGTTCACGGCTAAGATGAAGTCGCGGGCGACGCTTACCTTGCTGAGGCCCAGAGAAGCCGCGGTACAGAGAACTTGAGACGCGAGGTTTTCAGAAGAAAAGGTATCAAAGTCGGCAATGATGAACCTACCGACGCCGCATCTTACAAGATTCTGAAGAAGCGATTGGCCGATGGCCCCCACGCCTGGAACAAAGACACAGCTTTCGGCGAGCCGCTGGAATTCGTCGGCATCCACGAAGCCCCTGCTGCGAGAGAAGATCCGGGCTCTTGTATTCCGGTGTATTTCCATATTCACAAGACTCCATAGGAAGATTTGCCACTCAGCTCGTTGTGTCAAGCGGTTAGGAATTCGTACCGAGCCGACGGTGGCCGCCGCCGCCGGTCAAGGTCAAAAGAAACCGACACATGCCTCAGTCGGCTTGCAGCAGGGCAGGTCTCTCGAAGGTTTCGGCGAGGACCGGGCGGCGATTGCCCCGCATTTCGCGCAGGCGTTCCAGCGTCCGCCAATCGAAGGTGGCCTTGACCGCGACGACGTCTTGATTTGCCATCCTCCGGGGAAGGCCGAGCGACGACATCCGAAAATGAAGCTGGACCAGACGCAGCAGCAACAAAGTGTCGATCTCGATGATCGCCGCCGAGATCCCACACAGCAATCCCCATTCCACAATGCCGGATAAAAGGGCATTGGCGATCGGGCTTGCGAAGCGCCCCTTCTCCCGATGACCTTTCGCGACGCAGTGGCGCGAGCACTCCCAGATATGGGGTCCGATGGGTCGCTCGCCTTCGCATAGTTCCGGCGTGATTTCCGAGAGCAGGTGTGGGCGCGTCGAAGGAAGCATGCGCTGATAGCCGAGCACCTCGCCATGCTCGATGTAGAGCATATGCACCGCATGTTCGTTGTCGAATTGATCGATCTCGCGCCCGTCGGGCTTGGCGAGATCGGTCCAGCCCAGTTCCTCGACAAACACCTGATGCCGCAAGCGATAGGCTTGCTCCATCTCGTCACGATAAAAGTAGTCGTTGTCGGAGGTTACGATGTGAATCACTGACATTCTCCAGGGTTTAAGATCTGGAAGATGCCACATATTGGAGGCATCCTCTCGCGCTATGAGAATGCCGGATCCAGGGAGGGTGTGGGTAGTACGAGTTCGCGTAGTTTTAGACGATCAACCCCCGGCGGATTGCTTCGGCGACCGCTTGCGTGCGGTTGATCACTCCGAGCTTCGCGCGCACCGACCGCATGTGCTTATCGGCGCCGTGCTCGGAAATACTCATGACCTCGCCGATTTCCCAATCGTTTTTTCCTTCGGCCGCCCATTGCAACGCCTCGCGTTCACGCGTTGAGAGGACTATCGGCGCGTCCGGGACGTTTTCCTGCTTCAAGGCGATCGCGCGTCCTATGGCGTAGGTCGCGACGAGTGTCAACATGCCTTGCGCATCAGGGCTCATTTCGGTGTGCCGTCCACCCGCCGAAAACAGGACAATTTGCTTATCGAGGGTTTGGAGCGCTAAGGCAAATCCTTCCTTTAAATTGAACTCGGCGGCTTCATCCAAAACGCGGCGCGCGTTTGGATTGTCTTGGACCAGCGGACCCAATTCGTTCCATCTGAACGGCTCCGGGGACGATTTCAACCGGCTTATCGTAGCGTCATGGGCCACGTAGCCACGCGAAGCATACCGATTTGCCCATTCCTCCGGCCAACGGTTGAGCAACAAATGTCCCAACTGCTCCCGGCGTTTCAGGTCACGCCCCGGGATTGTGCTGGCGACCATATGTTCGACGCCGAATGGCGCGACATGACGCATCACCTGGGCCGAAACATCCTCGAGGTTGCGCGCACGATCGAGGTTCCGAATGAACGCGAGCGTGTGGTCCAACGATTTTCGAAAAGCGCGCGGCTGCACGACTCCCTCGCTTAATATGCCCCAGCGCGGGCGCCATCCATAAATTATGGATTGTCCCAGATTGCGCCGGCCGGGAACTTGGGAAGGAAGAATAACATTTGATCGTAATCGCTAACCCAAACCTAAAAATAATGCAAGTGCCTAAATCAGGGCAGAGTCACAAAACTGCTAACGACTTGTTAACGTGGAGCTTTTCGAGTTCGTTTCGAAAGGAAGGCCTACGGGGCAGTTTTCTGATGCATGTCAAGGACGTCTCTGGACGTCGCGTTTTTACGCGGCCGAGACTACCGCGTCCGTCAGCCGTCTTGCGCAAGGCCGCCGATGCAAATCAAGCAAAATGCAGGCTAAGGGTGAGCCCGCGTCCTTGCAATTGACATGGAAGCCTCCCCTTGCAACGAAGCATCGGCATGGACCATCAAGATCCGGTCGCCCGGCGGCGGACCTTTGCGATTATTTCCCACCCCGACGCGGGCAAGACGACGCTCACCGAAAAGCTCCTGCTTTTCGGCGGCGCGATTCAGCTTGCGGGCGAGGTTCGCGCCAAGGCGAGCCGGCGCCAGACCCACTCGGACTGGATGGCAATCGAACGCGAGCGCGGGATTTCTGTCGTCACCTCGGTGATGACCTTCGAATATGGCGGTTGCGTTTTTAATCTTCTCGATACGCCGGGCCACGAGGATTTCTCGGAAGATACCTATCGCACGCTGACCGCCGTCGATTCCGCGATCATGGTGATCGACGCCGCGAAAGGCATCGAGCCGCGCACCCGCAAATTATTCGAGGTATGCCGCCTGCGCGATATTCCAATCCTGACCTTCGTCAACAAGCTCGACCACGAGACGCGGGATCCTTTCGATCTCCTCGACGAGATCGAAAAGTCGCTCGCGCTCGATACCGCCCCGATCACCTGGCCGCTCGGGCGAGGCCGCGCCTTCGCGGGCAGTTTCGACTTGCGGCGCAATCTCGTGCGCCGGCTCGACCGCGACAGCGCGCCCGTGCCTGTCTCCGGACCGGATGCGCCATTCATTGCCGGCCTCTTGAGCGAAGCGGATTTCGCAAAGGCCCGCGACGAGATCGAACTCGCCCGCACGGGTCTCAAGGCCTTCGATCAAAAACCGTTTCTGGAAGGCCATTTGACGCCCGTCTTTTTCGGCAGCGCCTTGCGCAATTCGGGGGTGCGCGACTTGATCGACGCGCTGATCGATTTCGCGCCGCCGCCGCACGGGGTCCAGGCGGCATCGCGAGCCGTCGAAGCACGCGAGGAAAAAATGACCGGCTTCGTGTTCAAGATCCAGGCGAACATGGATCCAAATCACCGCGACCGCATCGCTTTTCTGCGCGTTTGTTCGGGCAAATTGACCCGGGGCATGAAGGCCAAGCTCGTCCGGACGGGCAAAAATATCCCGCTAAACGCGCCGCATTTCTTCTTCGCGCAGAACCGGCAACTGGCCAACGAAGCCTATGCGGGCGATGTCGTCGGTATTCCAAACCACGGCACTTTGCGCATCGGCGACACCTTGACGGAAGGCGAGGATCTCGTCTTTCGGGGGATCCCGAGGTTCGCCCCCGAGATCCTTCGCCGGGTCAAGACCGGCGATGCCATGAAGGCGAAGAAGCTGCGCGAGGCTTTGAGCCAAATGGCCGAGGAAGGCGTTGTCCAGGTCTTTTTGCCGAACGACTGGTCGGGGCCGATCGCTGGCGTTGTCGGCGCCTTGCAGCTCGATGTCCTCGCCGAGCGGCTAAAAGTCGAATATGGATTGCACGTAATGTTCGAGGC
>JBAUNU010000534.1:0-3103 GCA_049579405.1 Methylocella sp. | reverse complement strand
CCGTCTGCGTCAGAGCCTGGGGCGAAATCGAGAAAGCAAAGCAGACGATGCGCGCGAGCCATTCGTCGAACGGCCCCTTGAGTTCCGGCTCCTTTGTCTGGATGAAGGTCTTCGCGACGCCGCCGGGTATAAATTTGGCCCGCCTGCGGCGGCCGAGATCGCCATCGAAATAGGCGTCCCAATATTTCTGATAGGAGGCGATCTGATCCGGCGTCCAAGTTTCCGGAACCCCAATGAGGCTGTCTGGAATATTCCCTCGGCGAAATAATCGAGGAGATACAATTGCCGGCGCAGGGCGATATTTACCGTCGTCACGACCTGCTCGACGGGGCTCATGCCGTAGACGCGATTAACCCGAGGATTGCGCGGCCGATAGGTCAAGTCGCGCACCGAATAATCGATGGCCGGATAGCCTTTCAGAATCTGCTGATAGGCGGCGGGGTAGACAAGCCTGTCGCCGTCGAGGTAGGGCTGCGGCACGCGGCCCCAGGGATCGATCACCGGTTTGATCGTGGCCCCGTCAAGCGGCATGAGCGCCTTCAACCGGCCGCCCCGGTCGCGGCTCATATAGAGCGCCGGTGCGTCGGTCACAAAAACCTCTTCGAGGAGCATGCGCAGCCAGTCGGCAAAGCCGTGGATGCCGTCCGGCCGGGCGAAAAAGCTTTTCAGCGTCGCGATACGCGCCGCGTCCGTCGTGGAACGCGCCCCACTGTCCCGCGCGGCGATGCTCCACGATTGACGCGCGGCCTGATCCTTTCGCGTCTCGATGACAAGCCGCAAAAGATCGTAACCGTCGGCGAGCGAGCGCAACGTCCAAAAGGTAATCGGCGCGAAGGCACGCGGGAGCGTCGAGAGATTATAGCCGGCCGGATAATCCCATTGCCGCCCGGCAATCTCGGGGGGCGCGAGCGGCGTGATTGGCGTTAAGGGGCCAAACCAGTTTGCCGCCTCCCCGGCGGCGTTGGTCCTCGCGAAGCTGACATTGACATCATAGGGACTAAGCGGCCAGCTTCTTTGCCCCGCGCCACGCTCGGCCATGGTGAGTCCTTCGCCTTTGATTGTTGTTCATCGCGCCCGCTGGGCGCAATTGCGGGGGCAAATGATTGCGGCGTTACGCGCCGTCATGGCCTTCCGCCTCGCGCCGATAGAATTCGATAATCCCGGTCCCATCGTCGGCCCCGAAAAGATGGGTCAGCGCCCATATCGCGGCGTCCGCATGATCGGGACTGCCAGTGCCCGTGTAACCCGCCGAGGAAAACGCGCAGAGCTGATCCTCGAGCTTGCCGAACCGGCCCACGTGATGCACTTGGCCTTGCGCGTACCGCACCGAGATCGGCTCGGCGCGAACCGCCTTGCCGCGGCTTGCGCTCACCAGGCGCACCGGCGCGTTCCGGTCCGCCGCCTGGATGGTCGCGCGAACCATCTCGCCTCCAAAATTGCTCTCGGCGACGATGCAATCGGCGCGAAATTCATGAAAGGCCGTGACCGCCCTCCTGCCCCAGATTGCCGGCGCCTCGCGGCAGGAAAGATCCGAGAGAACATAGCAATCGCCATCAAATCCTCTTGCCGCGACGACGATTCCGATCTCGTCCGCGCCCAAATCATCGCGTCCCGCGGCGCCTGAAGGATCGAGGGCGACGACCACCGCCGCACGCTTCTCGCCGGGGATATCCTCGGGCGCGCGCCGGCCGGAATCGATCATCTCGTACGTCCATAGCGCACCGTCGACCTCATCGACATAAACGCCTTCGTAAAAACGTTTGCGCTGCTTTTCCGGCAGATTTTCGAGACTTGCCAAAAACTCCGCGGAAAGATTTTCGGTATTGTCAGGAGGATTTAAAAACGCGCGCCGGTAGTTTTCCGGGTCTTTAAGCGGCTGCATGGAAACCGGATCGCGTTGTTCGCCAAAAAGAACATTGGTCCAATGCGATTTTCCAGCCGGATTGAGATCCACAAAGGCGCGCTGGCGAATTCCGCGCGCCACTTGGGCGAGCCGCGTGAAGGCGATCAACGCGGTGGGATAAGGAATCTGCGAGGCTTCGTTCAGGAACACAGAAGCATATTCGAGCCCGAGGATTTTCTCGACGCGGTCATTGTCGTCGAGCCCCCCAACCCAGACGCGCGAGCCATTTGGCAGCGTAAAATAACCGTCCTGGCGATGCTCCTTAAGCCGCATGCTCGGAAAACAGAGCTGCACGACTTGAGGAAGCGTGCCGAGCGCAATGGAAGCCCGCGCGGCATTGGCATGGTGGCGCAAGATAACATGGCGGGAATCCTTTGACTGGAGCGCACGGATCATAATCATGCGGACAATGAGGAAGGTCTTGCCTGAGCGTGTCCCTCCTGCAAGACACGTGTAGCGCTGCGGCCCCTCCAGGAGACGGCGAGCCGCTTCCTGGCCTGCGCTGAATGACACCATTCGTGGTCCGATTCCGATTATGATCGTGGCGTGCTGAAGCCCTCGTCGCCTTGAGAGTTCCTGCCTCATTGACCAACAAAATGGCGGAGAGTTCTTCGCGGTAAAGTCCGCCGTGGTGGCGGACGCCGGTCTTTGACTGATGATGAAACCGCGTGGGCCAGGCTTATCGCGATGGAGCACCCATCGAAGCGGGCGCAGTGCGTGCTGGGCACGTGCGCATATAGCGCTCACAATCGCTGGCATGTCAACGCCCCCACGCCATGTCGATTTGCGCAATCTTACATAATTGGCGGCACTCGCTTTGGAGGAGCACCCTGGCGACGAGCCGCGAAGATTTTTGCGCGAACGGATCGGCCTCCGCGAGAACCGCCAGGACTTCAATGGGTGGGGCGGTCAACGGCAAACGCGGCCACCGCGCCATCGCTCGAAAGCGCCGTTTGCGCGCCCGCCTCGTCGAGTCAGGGCCGTCAGCCTCAATCTGGTTTGAAAATGCCTGATTCAAGGTTTCCCAGCGTCATACCGGCCTCCCCCGCTTGCGGAAACCATTTCGACTTCTTGATTTCCTTGATCACATGCCGAGCCGCCTCTGGTGCGATCGCCAGACTCCACTTAGCCGCCTACAAACGAACCTGCATATTCTGATGATCAATGAGATGCAGCAACGCAAGCCGAGCTGCAGGGCCT
>JBAUNU010000533.1:0-2653 GCA_049579405.1 Methylocella sp. | reverse complement strand
ACACATAGGCGATTTCGAAAGGTACTAGCGCGCGGACGTTGGGAACCGCGAGAATCGAGAGATTGAGATAAAGCGGCAAGAGCCCGACAATGGCGCCCGCCGGCGCGGGCATGCCGGTGAAAAAATGCGCCTGCCAAGGCGGCCGGTCGGGATCGTCGATCATCACATTGAAGCGGGCGAGGCGCAGCGCCGCCGCGATCGCGAAGACAAGCGCCGCGAACCAGCCGAAACTCTTTATTTCGTGCAGGCCCCAGAAGTAAAGGATGAGCGCCGGCGCGACTCCAAATGCGACGAAATCGGCGAGGGAATCGAGTTCGGCGCCGAACCGCGAGGTGCCGCGCAGCGCGCGCGCGATGCGTCCGTCCAACCCATCGAGAATGGCGGCGACAATGACCGCGGCGACGGCGGTTTCGAACTGCCCCTCGATCGCGAACCGGATCGCGGTCAGGCCCATGCACAGCGCCAGCAAGGTGACGAGATTGGGCAATATGATGCGCAACGGCACCGCGCGAATTCCGCGGCCGTGCGGCCGCCGCGGATCGAAATTTTCGAATTCGCGCGCCTCGCCGCGCAGCCGCATGACTTTTGCGTCATGGCCTTGGGCGCTACGGTCATGGCGGGGGCCGGGCCGAGTTTCCTTCATGTCCATGCTCATTCAGCCAGCATAAAGGGGCGGGTTCACCGCCACAAGTTTGATTATGGCCGAATTACCGGCATTTCTCACGATACAGGAGCCGATGAACCCGCCGTGCCACAATCTAAACACCTCTCCGGGCCAGTGCCCTGGCCTTGACGTCCAACCTGCTCCAGCCGCGCTGGTTGGATCAGGCTGCTTATATAGCGTGGGCTTGGAGAGGAGGCGTTTGTGGCGGACGTGAACGAGGTTGAACGTGCTCTTACCGGCGCGATCGAGAAGCGGATGTTGGAGGGAAGCGGAAAGCTGAGCAAAGTCACGACCGTTGATGGCGTCGTTCAGATCACCTTCTTGGGCGTGACCGACGATGCAAATGTATTCGACACGCTCAGCGGCGCATTGCTCGATCTGCGCCTCCAACTGGATGTCGAGCCCGACCTCGACGTGAAAATTAGGCGGCAGTAATGCTTGCCGGCTCATCGCGGGCATTTCGGACGAGCATGACACGGCTCGCGGCCGCCCTCTGTTCATTCCCTCAAATCTCGTCTACGAAACAGCCGAGGGTGAAACGCTAATGGTTTTGGCTTCCGCGGGCCGCACTCCGGCCAAAAGCCGAGAGCACGGCGTTGTTTTGTGGGTTCCGACGAGACCAAATGCCCAAGCGGACGGATATTTCGACGATCCTGATCATCGGCGCCGGGCCGATCATCATCGGCCAGGCTTGCGAATTCGATTATTCCGGCACCCAGGCCTGCAAGGCGCTGCGCGAGGAGGGATACCGGATCGTCCTCGTCAATTCCAATCCGGCGACGATCATGACCGATCCGGACATGGCCGATCGCACTTACCTTGAGCCGATCACGCCGGAAATCGTCGCAAAGATCATCGGAAAGGAGCGCTACGCGATTCCCGGCGGCTTCGCGCTGTTGCCGACCATGGGCGGCCAGACCGCGCTCAACTGCGCGCTCTCCTTGAGAAAAATGGGGGTACTCGAGAAATTCGGCGTGGAAATGATCGGTGCCAGCGCCGCGGCAATCGACATGGCCGAGGATCGCAAGCTTTTCCGCCAGGCGATGACCCGCATCGGCCTTGCAACGCCGCGCTCGCATCAGATCAAAACCTTGCCGCAAGCGCTTGCTGTCCTCGATGACATCGGCCTGCCCGCGATCATCAGGCCGTCCTACACCATGGGCGGGACCGGCGGCGGCATTGCCTACAACAAGGCAGAATACGTCGAAAACATAGAGCGCGGAATTGACGCCTCGCCCACGGACGAGGTTCTGGTCGAGGAAAGCGTGCTCGGCTGGAAGGAATTCGAAATGGAGGTTGTCCGCGACAAGGCGGACAATTGCATCATCGTCTGCTCGATCGAAAACATCGACCCGATGGGCGTGCACACCGGCGACTCGGTCACCGTTGCTCCGGCGCTCACCTTGACCGACAAGGAATATCAGACCATGCGCGACGCCGCGCTCGCGGTGTTGCGCGAGATCGGCATCGAGACCGGCGGCTCCAACGTGCAATTCGCGGTCAATCCAAGGGACGGCCGCATGGTCGTGATTGAAATGAACCCCCGTGTCTCGCGTTCCTCGGCACTGGCCTCCAAGGCAACCGGTTTTCCAATCGCCAAAGTCGCGGCGAAACTCGCGGTGGGATTCACCTTGGACGAAATCGCCAACGATATTACCGGCGCCGCGACCCCGGCTTCCTTCGAGCCTTCGATCGACTATGTCGTGACCAAAATCCCGCGCTTCGCATTTGAAAAATTTCCCGGCGCCGAGCAGATCCTGACGACGGCGATGAAATCGGTCGGCGAGACCATGGCAATCGGCCGGACCTTTGCCGAAAGCCTGCAAAAGGGATTGCGTTCGCTCGACACCGGATTGGATGGGCTCGACGAAATCGAGGGGCTCGGTCTCGGCGATGACATGAGCGTGCTGCGCGCCGCCTTGGGGCGTCCCACGCCCGACCGGCTGCTTGTTGTTGCCCAGGCGCTACGCCATGGCATGCCCGCGGACG
>JBAUNU010000532.1:0-4195 GCA_049579405.1 Methylocella sp. | reverse complement strand
CCCAAATATTTATCACGCAGGTTCTGTCTTCTTGCCCACAGTTTAAGACGAAACCGACGGTAAAAACAATATGTAAGAAGGCTTTCGGTTTCGAAGCCAATGGAAGCTCCCTCGGCGTTGGCCGCATGGGGTCAGGCTGTGCTAAAATTGCCACGGTGCCGCGGATACTGTGCCTTCGCACAGGAAAACGGCTCCGCTTTGCTAGCTTTGGCCGCTGTCTTCGGCTAGTTATGGACAAACGTTTTTGCGGGAAAATTCATGTTGGGCTTGCGATTCTGCGTGATCTCCTGGTTCGCTCTAGCCCTGCTGGGAGCGGGTGGTTGCTCGTTCTTTCCTGTCGCCGGGCCGACCGCCAGGGACATCGACAGCGGAACCTCCGAGACCGTCCCCTACGCCTTGATCAAGCTTACCCCCGAGACCATCGACGTTCTCGCGGCCCATGAACCGAAAGGACTCGCGGGTGCGTTCACGGACCGGCGCCCATCGGTCAACATCACCTTCGGCATCGGCGATGTTGTCTCGGTCTCGATTTTCGAAGCGGCGGCCGGCGGCTTGTTCATACCGCTCGAGGCGGGTGTACGTCCGGGCAATTTCGTGACCCTTCCGGACCAAATGGTCGACAGCAACGGTAATATCACTATTCCCTTCGCCGGATTGATCAAGACCGCCGGACGCACCAGCGTTCAGGTCCAAGAGGATATCATCAATAAGATCAAGAACCGGGCGATCGAACCGCAAGCCATAGTGAGCTTGGCCCAGCAGCGGACCTCGTTGATCAGCGTGGTCGGCGCGGTAAGTTCGCCGATTCGCTTCGCGGTTCCGGCCTCGGGCGCCGGAGACCGCGTTCTCGACGCCATCACCCGCGCGGGCGGTCTCTCGGGACCAGGATACGCGAGCTGGGTCATGCTCGAGCGGGGCGGGCGCCGCGCCACCGTGCCTTTCGAAAATCTCGTGATGAATTCAAAAAATAACATCTATATTTTGCCCGGCGACCGGATCTATGTCTATCAAGAGCAGCAGAAATTCATCGTGTTCGGGGCAACCGGGGGCTCGACTTTCGGATTGGCCCAAAACCAGCTCAATTTCGACGCTTGGCGGATCAACCTCGCCGAGGCCGTGGCGAAGGCCGGCGGTCTGGGCGACACCCAAGCCGATCCAGGCGCGGTGTTCCTTTACCGTCAAGAGCCCCGAGAAGTCGCCCAGCTTCTCGGCGCCGACATGTCGCGGTTCGACAGGCCGCTCGTTCCGGTCATTTTCTCCATCAGCTTCCGTGATCCCGGCGGTTATTTCCTGGCCACAAGGCTGCAGATGCGCAACGACGACATCATCTTCGTGGCGAACGCGCAATCCGTCGATACCTCGAAATTCCTTCAATTCGTCAATCTCGTGACGTCGGCAGCAACAGGCACGGCAGCGGCCGTACAGAGTGTTCCAATCACGGAGGCCGCCGTTCATGGGCGTGTGTTGGGAGCTGCGTTCTCAAGCAGCGTGGTTGTTCCGACGACGACGACGACGGCGGTGACGCCGTGAGAGAAGCGCGTTATAACTGAGCCGGGTTCCTGCCCGGCTTTTTCATGCTTATATAGCCCTTGAACTCGGCCGCGTTTCCCGCCGTCCGCGTCCGTGCCACCTGAAACGCGGGAAGCGGTGCGTTTGTTCCGGCCCGGCACTTCGCCTGGAGGGCAACCTTGACCGCTAATCTCCGTCCGCGACCTTCATATCCCCTCACCCGCCGCTCGGCGTTGCGTCTTGGCTTCGCGGGCCTCGTCTTGCCGCGCTTTTTCATGCCTGCGGCCCAGGCGGCCTCAGAAGAGACCGAGACCCACGGCCTCTCTATCTTCGGCGACCTCGCCCAGTCGGCCGGCTTCAGCCATTTTCCTTATGTGAACCCCGATGCCCCGAAGGGCGGCGAGATCGTGCTTCAGGTCAGCTCGACCTCCGGCAACCAGAATTTCACCACCTTCAATACGCTAAATATCTATATTTTGAAGGGCGACGGCGCCGCCGGAATGAGTCTCATTTTCGATTCGCTGATGAGCGGAAGCGGCGACGAGCCGGATTCGCTTTATGGGCTCGTCGCGCGCGCCGTACGGATTTCGGCGGACAAGACAACCTACCGCTTTCTTCTGCGCAAGGAGGCGAGGTTCCATGACGGCTCGCCCTTGACCGCGCGCGATGTCGCGTTTTCCCTAAATATTCTGAAAACCAAGGGCCACCCGTCGATCCGCCAACCGCTTCGCGATCTCGATGCCGCCGAGGCCGAGGCCGACGATGTTGTCTTGGTGCGCTTGAAGCCGAGGCACAGCCGGGAAGCGGCGTTGATCGTCGCCGGACAACCGGTCTTTTCCGCGGCCTATTACGCGGGCCGCCCGTTCGACGAGACGACGCTCGAGCCGCCGCTCGGGTCAAGCGCCTATAAGGTCGGCGCCTTCGATTCCGGGCATTACATCGCTTTTGATCGCGTCCCAGATTATTGGGGCAAGGATCTTGCGGTCAATACCGGCCAGGCGAATTTCGATCGCGTCCGGTTCGAATACTTCGGCGACCGCAAAGTCGCTTTCGAGGCTTTTAAAGCGGGCGTCTTTACCTTTCGCGAGGAATTCACCTCGGCCGTGTGGGCAACCGGCTACGATTTCGCCGCCGTCAAGGATGGCAGGATCATACGCGCGACCTTGCCCGATGAATCGCCATTGGGGACACAGGGCTGGTTCTTGAACGTCAGGCGTGACAAGTTCAAGGACGTAAAGATCAGGCAGGCAATCTGCCTCGCCTTCGATTTTGAGTGGACCAATGCCAATATCATGTATGGCGTCTATTCGCGCACTACGTCGTTTTTCCAAAATTCTCCGATGGCCGCGCAAGGCAGCCCGGCGCCAGAAGAAGTTGCGCTGCTCGAACCGTTCCGGAGCGATCTCGATCCTGCCGTGTTCGGCGAGGTCTATGTCCCGCCGGCATCGGATGGCTCCGGCCAGGATCGCGCGCTTTTGCGCCGCGCCGCCACGCTCTTTTCCGATGCCGGCTGCAAGCGGGCCGGCACGCTCTTGACGTTGCCTGATGGCAAGCCTTTCGAGATCGAGTTTCTGGATTTCGACAATGCGTTGGAGCCGCATACCGCGCCGTTCATTAAAAACCTGAAGCTTCTCGGGGTTGAAGCCCGCTACCGGGTCGTCGATGCGGCGCAATATAAGCGGCGCCTCGACGATTTCGACTATGATATCGTGACCTCGCGCTTCGGCCTCGGCCTCACGCCCGGAGAAGGCATGCGATCGACATTTGGGTCGGAAGCGGCAAGCCTGCCTGGCTCGCGCAACGTCTCGGGGATCGCCATCGCGGCGGTCGACGCGTTGATCGAGAAGGCGCTGGTGGCCGACACGCGGGAGCAATTGACCTTTATTTGCCGTGCGATCGATCGCATTCTGCGCTCTGGTCATTTCTGGGTCCCGATGTGGAACAAGCCCAATCATCTCGTCGCCTACTGGGATCTGTTCGGCCGTCCGGAGCGCGGCCCGAGGTACGATATCGGCGTCGTCTCGACCTGGTGGTACGACGAGGAAAAAGCCAAGCGGATTCATTTCGCCGGCCGCTAAAGGACGTCCGATGATTGCCTATATCGCGCGCCGTCTTTTGTTCATGGTTCCGACCCTCTTCGGAATTTTATTCATCAACTTTGTCATCGTTCAATTCGCGCCGGGGGGACCGGTCGAGCGCATTTTGGCGCAATTGCAGGGCGTCGAATCCGGAGCAACCTCGCGCTTCGGCGGCGGCGGCGAAGTTGCAAACGCTGGCGGTGCCGATATGTCGTCGAAATATCGCGGCGCCCAGGGGCTCGACCCGAAATTCATCGCCGAACTCGAAAAGCAATTCGGTTTCGACAAGCCGGCCTATGCGCGTTTTATCCTGATGCTCAAGAACTACGCGACGTTCGATTTTGGGCGCTCCTACTTTCGCGACGTGCCGGTGTTGCAACTCATCAAGGAAAAGTTGCCGGTTTCGATCTCGCTCGGCCTTTGGATGACGCTGCTTTCCTACGCAATCTCGATTCCCCTAGGGATAAAGAAGGCAGTCAGCGACGGCTCGCGCTTCGATGTTTGGTCCTCGGCCGTCGTCATCACGGGCTATGCGATCCCGAGTTTTCTCTTCGCTATTCTGCTTATCGTTCTTTTTTGCGGCGGCTCGTTCTGGCAGATTTTTCCAC
>JBAUNU010000531.1:0-5637 GCA_049579405.1 Methylocella sp. | reverse complement strand
TATGCCATGGCCCGGCACGAACTCTTGCGTAAAATTCGCGATTCGCTTCCGCTCTCGCGCGAGCAATTCCCCGCCCAGTCAAGGCTCCGGACGGTGGCCGCGCCAGTCGCGGCGCCCTCGGGCTTCTGAGCGGTCTTTGGCTATTGATGGATATCTCCGTGAATCACGCAGCGTCAGGCAAGCTCCGTTCCGTCGTCCTGGGACTCGGCTCCTATCTTCCCAAACGTATCGTCAGCAATGCCGACCTCGAAAAGTCGCTGGAGACGACCGACGCGTGGATCGTGCAGCGGACGGGCATAAGGCAGCGCCACGTCGCCGCCGTGGACGAACCGACCTCGCGCCTCGCTCTTTATGCGGCCAAAGCCGCCCTTGCCGACGCCGGGCTCAAGGCTTCGGATCTCGATCTCGTGATTGTCGCGACCTCCACGCCGGACTTTACCTTTCCCGCCGTGGCGACCCAGATCCAGGCCGGGCTCGGCATGACAAACGGTGCCGCCTTCGATGTCCAGGCGGTTTGTTCCGGGTTCGTCTTCGCGCTTGCCACCGCCGACAAATTCCTGGCGTCCGGATCGCACCGGCGCGCCCTCGTGATCGGCGCGGAAACCTTCTCGCGTCTTCTTGACTGGACCGATCGGGCAACATGCGTTCTGTTCGGCGACGGGGCGGCGGCGGTGGTGCTCGAGGCGCGGCACGGGGAAGGAACCGCGCGGGATCGCGGCGTTCTCACGTCGCATCTTCGCTCTGATGGACGCCACCGGGAAAAGCTCTATGTCGACGGAGGGCCTTCCACGACGCGGACGACCGGGCATTTGCGGATGGCGGGAAGGGAGGTCTTTCGCCACGCGGTCGGCATGGTCGCGGATGTCGTTACGGCGGCCTTCGAGGCGACCGGAACGAGCGCCGCCTGTCTCGATTGGTTTGTGCCGCACCAAGCCAACCGCCGCATTATCGACGCATCGGCGGAACGACTTGGGATCTCGCCAAACAAAGTCATCGTCACCGTCGATTTGCACGCCAACACATCGGCCGCGTCGATTCCGCTCGCCCTTGCGGTGGCGCGTGGCGACGGCAGGATCAAGCAAGGCGACCTCGTGATGATCGAAGCGATGGGCGGCGGTTTCACCTGGGCATCGGCGCTTATCCGCTGGTGACCTTCGCGGCCAGCGCCGTCGCCGGAAGTGTCTTGCTTTGGCGCAAATTTTGTTCCAGAGTTTCAGGCCCATCGGATGGCTTGACCACGGGCCCGCAAAATAACCCGTGCATCAGGACCTGACGAGCGCGAGGATGCACCGCCGAGTCCCCGAACCGTTAGTCGAAATATCGAGGACGAAGAAACTCAGACGAATGCATGTCAACGGATTATCGACTGTTTCGAGCAGGACACGCTCCGGCATCTCGAACTAGCACAGGTCCTCGACAATTGAGCGCTACCATCAGATTTCGAGGTTGGCTAGGAGTCCAGACCGAGCCCGGGCCTGATGCGCTCGCTTCCTTAGCTGGACGGAGCCCGGCAGGGGTTGCCAGACCAGTACTTTTCCGCGTGACCGTTTAACGGGTTGAAGGATGCCAAAATCCGAAACCATGCGCGCTCCTGGAGAACTTGGATTGTCTGTCGTGGAGCCCGCGGTCGATGCTTCGCAACGGAGCGCGCAGCGGACCGTTACGCGTGTCGATCTTATGGAAGCCGTGTACCGTTGTGTCGGTCTATCGCGCAATGAGTCGGCAATTCTGGTGGAGTCGGTGCTGGATGAACTGGCCGACGCTTTGATCGGGGGCGATTCCGTTAAATTGTCGTCGTTCGGGCGGTTTCTCGTGCGCGCCAAGTCGGAGCGCGTCGGGCGAAATCCCAAGACCGGGATCGAAGTTCCGATAACCCGGCGCCGCGTCATGGTGTTCAAGCCATCGAATGTGCTCAAGGCCCGGATCAATGGTCTGGCGGTTGCCGATGAGGACGACGACGACTGAGCATTTTTGCGCTTCCTGGCAAGGAAATTTGTTCGCGCGAGAAAAGCGCCAGCGCGCGAGCCCGGCATGGGGCCCGCAATCGACGCGGCCGGCTTGGAGCTTGAGATTAAGGAGCTAGCTGCGGATGGACAAAAGCGCCGATGCCTTTCGCACGATCAGCGAGGTCGCCGGGGAGCTTGGTCTGCCGCAGCATGTGCTGCGGTTCTGGGAGACCCGCTTTCCTCAAATCAAGCCGCTGAAGCGGGCGGGGGGCCGACGCTATTACCGTCCCCGCGATATGGAGGTTCTGCGCGCGATCAAACATCTCCTCTATGGGCAAGGATATACGATCAAGGGCGTGCGCCGTGTTTTGAAGGAGCAGGGTGCTAGCGCGTTCGCCGCGGCGAGGGATGCCGCAAACGAAGGCCGTTCGGAGCTGTCTTTTCCGGCGGCACGAGAATTGCCGCTCCTCCAGGGCTCGCCGCCCCCGCAACGCGAGTTGGCCTGGAACAGCACGGTCCACTCCGGCGGATTGCAACCACCGGCCGAATGCGCCAGCGCGGATCGAGACGATTCCGCCGGCATGCCCGGCGAGGGTCCGATGTGGCCTTTGGCATCAACGCCCGAAGCGATCCCGCGGTTGCGGGCGGCCTTGGCCGAACTGGCGGCGTGCCAAGACATCCTTACCGCCGCGCGCCGCCGGTAGCTTTGGGCGATGCGCGGGGACCACGGTCCGCCAAAGCGGAAACCTATTTGCGATTTGTCGTTGCGATCGACCGGCTTCGCGCGGCGCGTTGCACCTGAGGGGAGCTTTCTCTATAAAGGCCAGGATCGGAGTGTAGCGCAGCCCGGTTAGCGCACTAGTCTGGGGGACTAGGGGTCGCGGGTTCGAATCCCGCCACTCCGACCAGATGGCCGCCACACCTGGCCATTTGTCCT
The DNA here is from genome assembly GCA_049579405.1 of Methylocella sp. Classification (GTDB taxonomy): domain Bacteria; phylum Pseudomonadota; class Alphaproteobacteria; order Rhizobiales; family Beijerinckiaceae; genus Methylocapsa. The sequence continues at coordinate 2,754 of JBAUNU010000531.1, read as the reverse complement.
GGAGGCGGTTGATTGTTTGCGCGCTTGGGTGTTGTGTGCCGTTTCGGCCCAAACCACTCAATTCATCCAGGTCAAAATACGCGCCGATCGGTGCCCGGTACTGAACTCTCGAACCGCCTCCCTAGATGCTGCGATGAACTCCTCGATCACTTCAAGTTTTACCCGCACTGAGTTGACCGGTCGGGTGCTGGACGGTCATTCCCCGCCGGTGCCTACGAATGGGCGCCAGGGAGAAGTTGCGGGAGTCCTTGCCCAACACCAGCCCACCCAGGAGGAAAGAGAAACATGAAAACGCCAAATATATCTATCTTGTCCGTCGCAATGCTGGTCGCAGGGTCGATCGCGCTATCTGGATGTGGTAAGCGAAGCGCCACCAATCCCACCGTGATTTCCTATTCTCAGGTCGGTGTATGCAAAAGCTACGCCACGCTAACCGGAAACGAGGAGAAGGCGAAGCCCAATGAAGGCTTTGTGATCTTCAAAATTGAAACCATCGACAATGCAAAACAGAACAGCACTTTCTACCTCGACCCAGAGCGCTTGATGATCGACCAAACCACCCCCGAATTTCAACAGAAAGATATATCTCGCCGAAGCCGCCGCTTTATAAATTCGGATCCGAGATTCGCGCAGGCCATGGGCGTGAAGGGCCTTGCGCGGGCCGCTTTCCCGGCGAACCAAAAAACCGACGTCAACAGCTTTGTTATCGTTCCGCTTCGCCTGGACATCGGGTTGGGCGGGCCGAACGCCAAGCAATACTCGTTCGACCTCTTGTACGATACCACGACTACCGAAGTACAAGTCGGGACTAACGACGTAGTCACCACAAAAACAAATGCAGACGTAGCCAAGTACTCGGTGGTCGAAAACTGCAAAGATTTACCTTTCAAATAAATAGATATTTTTCACCTCCTGCCCTGGCAGGCTTGTGCCGGCACATGCGAACCCGCGCGCCGCGTTTAGCGCCTGGGCTCGCAGCGGCAACTCGTGTGCCGCCGGTGGGTTCCCGCCTGGGCGGTTGTTGGAATTTGAGGGTGTCGAAGAAGCCGGTCAACTTTTTTAGGACCTGCTTTAGCTCCCGATTCAACGCCTTCCCTCAAACTGAAGGCTGCCTTCGTTCCGCTTGAAAGCGTCGTTGCACCACGCACGGGCCGCGCGCGTGGTTGAGCTTACGGCTGTTCATCTCCCGCCACGGGCAAGCTTTTGCGTGTGATTTTGGCGACGGAACAAAAGCTTGCGTCGGAAGTTTTAGGCGTGAAAGGGCAAAACCAAACCAATCAAGCGGAGTTCGGATGAAATTGACGCCGGAGGATAATCGTTTTCAAGACGGCGCCTTGCCGCTGCGCGAGAGCAAATTTGAGAAACTCGAGGCCGGGCCCTTCGGTAAAACGGCGGTGCGCGCGCAATTTGGCCGGAAGCTGCAACAAATCTTCCCGTTGCCGTCCGATAGTTCCGAGCCGGAAAATGTCCGCACCCTGCTGTGCAAGATCCAAGCGAAGCTCGAGAAGCCGCCCGTTCCGGGAGACGGGTGAGAATGGGGAACCGAGGCGCCCGCATGCACGTTCAGGGGCTCTAACCTCGCAGCAGGCCTAGCGCTTCAGCATGAATGCTGGGGTTGCAAGAGGCGACGACGTCGCCGCCTTTTGCCGGACTGCCGCCGTCCCAGCACGTCACAATTCCGCCGGCCCCTTCGACAATCGGCACCAGGGCAACAATATCGTGGACCTTGAGATCCGATTCGACCACGCAGTCCACATGGCCCGCCGCAAGCATCGCAAACGCATAGCAATCGCCGCCGTAGCGCGATAGCCGCGCCCTGGCCTCGATCCGGCGGAATGCCTTGAGCTTTGCGGCGGAGTACAATAACGGCGATGTCGTCATCAGCGTGGCTTGCGCGAGCTTCTCGCAGCGCCTGGTCGCGAGCCTGCGTTCCGTCATCCGATGATCGCGACCAGGACCGCGCCAAACCGCGCCCCTCCCATCGCCGGTAAAACGCTCCAGGGTGAAAGGTTGAACCATCATGCCATAGGCCGGGCGTCCATTGTGCAGAAGCCCGATGAGGCTCCCCCACACCGGCATGCCGGCGATAAAGCTCTTGGTGCCGTCGATTGGATCGAGCACCCAAACATATTCCGCTTCGCTTTGAAGCGGACCGAATTCCTCGCCGATGATGCCGTGATGCGGGAATGTCACCTGGATGAGACGACGCATCGCCGCTTCCGCGGCACGGTCCGCCTCGGTCACCGGATCGAACATGCCTCCGGCGTTTTTGTCCTCTGCGCGGAGCGCAGTACGAAAGAACGGCAGAATCGTATCGGCCGCGACATCGGCAAGCTTCTCGACGAAAGCGGCGAAATCCACGGTTGTCATTTGGCTCCCGGCTCCGGTCGCCGCGTCCACTAGTCTAGCCGGCTCGTTGCCACGCCGGCGGGCCGGCCGCAAGCCAAATCAAGACCCTAGCCCGGGCCCGGCGTCCGCCGGGCGCTCTAAAATCCGCGCCAGGCGGGCTTCCAAATGAAACGCACGGCTCGCTAAGCCGGCAGATCTGCGTGAGCCTTGTCTCGCGCCTGCGCGGCGATCATTCGCCTCAGATCGGGCAGGCAGGATCCGCAATTTGTGCCGGCATTCAGCCGCGCGCCGACCGCCTCGGTCGAACACGCGCCATCGGCGATCGCCGCCAAGATGGCCCGCGATTTCACGCCAAAGCACGCGCAGATTGTGGGGCTTGCGTCGAAGCCGGCGGACCCGCTTCTG
>JBAUNU010000530.1:0-2490 GCA_049579405.1 Methylocella sp. | reverse complement strand
CGCTTACGCCGCGCATCTCGCGGCCGAAGGCCTCGCCTTCGTCATGCGCTTGCGCCCCGGGATCGTCTCGGCCTATTTTCCGCTTGCGGGTGAACCCTCGACCTTGCCTCTCCTTGAAAAACTTGCGGGCGCCGGGGTCAAAACGGCTTTGCCGGTCACCGGGCGGCGGGGCACGCCGCTGGTGTTCCGGCTGTGGCAGCCAGGCGAACCCACACTCCAGGGTAAAATGGCGATCGAGGAGCCTCTGCCCGCCGCGCCGGAAGCCGCGCCTGATCTTTTGTTCGTGCCCTTGGCCGCGTTCGACCGGGCCGGGCACCGGATCGGCTATGGCGCCGGCTTCTACGACCGCAGTCTAGCGGGGCTACGCGCCAAAAAGCCAATTTGCGCGGTGGGCATCGCCTATGCGAGCCAGGAGTTCCCGGAAGTCCCGCACGAGGAGCACGACGAGAGCCTCGATTACGTGCTCACCGAGCGCGAGGTGATTAGCTGCCGGGCTCTTCGTTAGCATGCGCCTCCTCTTCGTCGGCGACGTCGTCGGCCGCGCCGGGCGCGCGGTTCTCTTCGAGAGTCTACCCAAATTGCGTCAAGCATGGGGGCTCGACTTCGTTATTGCAAACGGCGAGAACGCGGCCGGCGGCTTTGGGATCACCGAGGCGATCTGCACCGATATTCTCGGGGCGGGCGCGGACTGCGTGACGCTTGGCAATCATGCCTTCGACCAGCGCGAGGCTCTCGTCTTCATCGCCCGCCAGCGGCGTCTGATCCGGCCCCTGAACTATCCGCGCGGGACGCCCGGCGGCGGCGCCAACCTCATCGAAGCTACAACCGGCGCGCAGGTGCTTGTCATCAATCTCATGGGCCGCGTCTTCATGGATGCGATGGACGATCCTTTCGCGGCGATCGCCGGCGAAATATCGGCCTGCCCCTTGGGCGTTGGCTGCGATGCCTTGGTTGTCGATTTCCATGCCGAGGCATCGAGCGAAAAGCAGGCGTTCGCGCATTTCGTCGATGGCCGCGTTTCGCTCGTCGTGGGCACCCATACTCACGTGCCGACCGCCGATCATCAAATACTGCCAAATGGCACGGCCTTCGTGACCGACGTCGGAATGACCGGGGATTATGATTCGGTGATCGGCATGGAAAAGGAGGAACCGGTTCGCAGGTTCACAACCAAGCTGCCCGCAATGCGGTTCGAACCGGCATCCGGCGCGGCAACCCTCTGTGCCATCGCGGTCGAGCTCGACGCCAAGGGCCTCGCGACAAAAATCGCGCCGGTGCGTATCGGTGGCAGGCTTTCGCAAGCGCGACCGGAATTCTGGGAAACGGCCTAGCAAAGAGGCGGCTAGGCGATGTCTTGGTCTCTACCCTTCCCGCCCCGCGTGAAAATCGCGTGATCGTGTTTAGTTCATCGCATTCCTAAGTATTGAAGCAAGTATTTTGTTTCCTTCCACTGTTGGGTGGACGCCATCGCTCGTATAGGCGGTTTCGGTCCAAGCAGGTTCTCGAGCGATATCGACGCATTCCGCCATGGTGGTCCTGCACAAATCCTCTATTGGGGCGATCAATTCCAACCATCTGGATTTGTTTTGCAAATTTTCGAGCGTGGGGTATATGAAAATCACAATTTTGTGTTCCTTTGCAACGCTTGCCGCCAGCTTTTTGAAGCGCTGTAACTGGGCCTCGTCGGGCATCCCGGTTGGAGCCGAGCCAGAATTAAGAAACCCCGCGTGGAGCAGGCGATACAGAACAGATCTGCCGACGAGGTATCCCGTCAAAATCCACGGCTTATGGTCGGGGTAGATATAATATCCTGGCCACTCGGCGGGCACGATAAGGTCGTCTTCCATATATTCAGTGATCACGGCGTCGGCGTTATGCAGGACATCGGCGTTGCGATCGAGATAAGCCATCTCGTTGACATTCGACCAACCGCCCGCCGCCACTGACCACACGGCGTAGCGCCCGCCCAAATTTTTTTCTAAAAGAGGCCCTAGCTTGTCCTCAAGGTTAAAAGTATTGTCGCCGAGTACAATGCTATTGCCGATCAATAACAGATTCGGATGAATCTCGGGACGCCAATTTGAAATATTTCCCATATGCCTGTTGTTGAAAAACCACGCATAGCGATTGCGAAACCTTCCGTGCTGGTTGGCGGCTGGGATATACTTTATTGCATTATCGACGTCATAGATTGGATACGACCCGTAACCAGCATGGCGTAAATAACTTTCTGACGAAATGAGGAGAAATGTGAAAAATATAACGGTCATGACAAATGGGCGGCGGTGGACCATGACACGCTCCGTCGAATTGTTTCATTTAATGGAGGCGGGCCCGCCAGCTGGCCGGACAATTCCGGACAATTAGAGCCTGACTCAAAAGACAACTATCGCGCGAGTCGGCGAATCGCGATCTGGAGGCAGGCCAGTGTGACGAAGGCGGCGAGGGTTAGGCCGAGATTTTCGTAATCCTTGGCGAGGCGGCGATTAC
>JBAUNU010000529.1:0-6034 GCA_049579405.1 Methylocella sp. | reverse complement strand
GCCAGGGGGGCCCGCCGCCGTGGCGGTGGGGCGACTATACCGCCGTGGCGCCGGCCGGCCTGGTGTCGGGCGGAGGCACCGGCTCCTTCCCGGTGATGTGGTTCGCCGGGATGTTTGCCAATAGCGATGGCTCCTGGGGGACAGCAATCGGCAAAAACGGCTACAGCTCCATCAGCCAGCCCTAGTTCGCCTGTCGAGCAAGCGGAAACCCCGCGCGAGCGCACCGCGCCGGGGTTTTTCTTTGCGCCGCCGCCAGATGGGGAGACGGTCCGCCGTCCACATCGCCCGCCGTGACTTCCCCTGCGAATGGAATTATACCGTCGGCGCGAGGCCATGGCTTGGCAACAATGGTTCGGTGCCGCGCCCTTTTGGCGCCGCTTGCGGCGTGTCGCGCGATGGGGAGCGTTGGCGGCTTCGAACACTCCTGCGATACGGCCCTTCGAGAACGGAAGGCAAATGCAGCCAGATGACCTATGGGTGTCGATCGTTGTGGATGCCGTTGATGATCATCTCTACAAAGCCGACCTTCTCATCCGGACCTTGGATCGGCATGCGGGCATTTCCCCGCCGGGTAATCAGCCGAGGGGGAATCCATGACATCAAAATCGCACGGTGATCCGGGGCCAATTGTACAAGCCGATTGAACACCCGATGACCACAACATTGCTCACCGGACTCCCACGATCAGGCACGACGCTGGCGTGCGCCCTGCTGAACGAATTTCTGGACACCCTTGCTCTCGCGGAACCGTTGGCTCTGCAGCGAGATGGAGACCGCGAGCGGGCGCTGTCAGATATCGAGAGTTTCATTCGTACCACGCGCGAGACCGCCGTGAGCGCAGGAGTCGCCATATCGAAGCACGATGTCGATGGCGCCATTCCGGAAAACTTTGTTGAAGCCCCATCCGTCACCCAAGGCCGGCGGCTGCGCAAGCTCCTGGTGAGGCACGGCCAAATCCGCATCGAAAAGCCGCTGAGCGAGGTGTTCAGCCTCGTCATCAAGCACCCAGCGGAATTCAGTACGCTCGCGGACCTCATCCTTCCACGCTATCCGCTGGTCGCGCTCGTCCGCCATCCGCTCGCCGTTCTCGCCGCTTGGCAGACCGTGGACATGCCCGTCAATCGCGGGCGTATGCCGATGGCAGAGGCCTACAGCCCCGGCCTTGCGGCGATGCTCGACGGCATCGGCGATCGCGTGCAGCGGCAGGTTGCTCTGATCGGATGGTTGCTCGGCGTCTACAGCCAATTCCCACCCTCCCAGGTCATACGCTACGAAGATATGATCGCGGACCCAGAGCGGCAGTTGCGCCGTTTCACGCCCCATAGCGGCGCGCCTGTCCGGCCCATTGAACGATATGACATCGCCAGCCGCTACACGGGGGTGGACCTGCGGCATCTGGCGCATGAGTTGCTGGCGATCTGCTCCATTGCGGAGCGGTTCTATCCTGATTTTGAGTCCTCCCTTGCGCCTTATCTGACGTGACCCTCGCGCAAATGCTCGCCGTGGCGGTCAGGGCATGGTAAAAGCGGCACCAATGAAGCGGTTGATGTGGGCAAGCGGACGGTAAGATGATAAAATTAAAATTATGATCCCGGCCGTCTTTCTGTTTCAGATGCGGCAACTTTCGGAAAACTTGCTGGTCGGGGGAAACACGCTGTCGGCGAGATTGCGGGAATGGTATTATTTGCAGGCGGGCAACGGGTACAGCGAAAAATTCGATTTCTTCGGAGATCTTCTAACATATGACGCTACAGCCTTTCTCAACGCCCCTAATATCAGCGCACCGCCAGAGGACGAAGGTTTATGTTGTCGGTGCCTATATTCCAAATGGCGGCACCTTCATGGCATATCACTTAGCCAGAATACTTCATTTGGATTTTGACAATGATGTGACGGTGGTTACAGTTGGTGGAGAGACGGCAGATCACGGGGTGTTCGTTTACGACCACGTCTTCCCGACCATCCCGGTCTCTCAGCTGGAGCAAATTATCACCCCCGCCGACATACTGATCTGCAATCCGTCATTCTCGGCACATAACTTCGGAATGAAGCTTAATTGCTTCAAGCTGATGTATATTCAGGATTTTAAGACATTTTCGATTCTGGACTGTTTCTTTGATCATTATGTCACGGTGAGCAGTTTCGTGCATTAATTCATAAAGTCGACATACGATATTGAAACCACAATCATCCCGGCCTTTATCCAAGTCGATCGGTACGAGCCTGCGCCCCGGTGGGACGACAGGCCCGCTCATTCCATCACCATCAATTTGAAGGGGGACGTCAATCAGCAACGCCTTCTGCTGGTTCGACTTCGCAAAGTCTTGGACCATCGTGGCCCCGAAATCGCGGCGGCCATTGACTGGGAGGGGACGGTGCTTCAAGCGCACGGCAACCTTCCGGCGCGCGAGCTGATGAGGCGAATCGGCGCGGCGCGTTATTTCCTCACCCTCTCGCTTGCCGAAGGATTCGGCTTGCTCCCGCTGGAAGCCATGGCGCTCGGCGTCACCGTGGTTGGCTTCGACGGATTTGGTGGCCGCCATTATATGCAGCCTGGCGTCAATTGCGCAGTCTGCCCCTATCCGGACATATCGGGTCTCGCGGATCGGATTATCGTCGTCATGCGCGATCCCGCCTACGCCGCTGCGCTTGCGCAGGCGGGGAGGCGGACTGCGGCCGAATATAGCTATGAGCGGTTTCGCGCGACTTGGATAGCCGAGTTCGAGCGCGCCCTGGCAAAACCTTGAGCGGGTCGCCCCCTCCCAGCGCGGTCTTCTGTCCGCGGTGTTCCCATCTGCTCCGGCGTCTCGGCAAGTCAGCCAGCCACACTGATGCTCGATGCTATCTTGCGCGTCGCCGAAAGCGTCGCAACGATTCGTTGCATCGTCAAGGACTAGAGATGATGCGGATTGTCAACAGGTATCACCTGGAACCGAAGATTCGAGATGAGCCAGGATTCGCGAGATCGAAGGCGTGTTTGGCGAGCAGTTGGAACCTTACCGGCCCAGCGCGGAATTGGCGGGATCGATCAGGAGCCTCACCGGGAAAAACCAACTGTTATTGCGCGACTATAAATAGATTCATGAATATGAGAACATTCAGGCTGCGTATTTAGCTCGATGTCTCTAGCTTTCCGGCGAACGGAGGAGGGTTCATGGCCCATTGGTTATTGAAGAGCGAACCCGGCAGTTGGTCCTGGCAGGATCAGATGAAAGCCGGCAGGAAGGGGACTTTTTGGAACGGCGTTCGCAATCACAGCGCCAAGCAAAATTTGATGGCGATGCGGGTTGGCGAGCAAGCCTTCTTCTATCATTCGGGCGAGGGCAAGGAGATCGTTGGCATCGTCGAAATCGTCAAACCCTATTATCCCGATCCGTCCGATCCAAGCGGCAAGTTCGGAATGGTCGACGTTCGCGCGGGCGAGGCATTGAAAAAGCCGGTTAGTCTCGATGCCATCAAGGCCGATCCGCGCTTGGCAAAAATGGCGCTCGTCACGAACGCGCGGCTTTCTGTGCAGCCGGTGAGTGATCGCGAATGGGACATCATCCGCGCCGAGGGCGGCTTATGATGCCGCGTGAACGCGGGATGCGCGAGGACGCCGAGCTCGCCGCCACGGGATGAATGGCGGGTTCGATGTCTCGCGCCAGCTCCCGAAACCGCGAAAGGGCCCATGCTTTCCTGACTGCTTATTTTTGGCGCGTGGTTTGGCTGAGCCAGTCGTCGAAGCGCGTCGCGCCGACGCGTGGGTTGTCGCCTGGGACGAGCGATCGATCGTCCAGTTCCAAGCCGAAATAGGGCGCGTGCGCATCAGCGACCACTTCGCGCGGGTCGTTCGCCGCTTTCAGAAATCGCCCGACGAACTCGCTGAGAGGCGCCCGCTCGGGACCGGCGATTTCGATCGTGCCGTTCACCGGCGGGCCGAGCGCGACCTCTGCCATCGCAGCAGCGACGTCATCGGACGCGATGGGCTGGAGATAGCCGGTGGACAGATGAACAGCCTGCCCGACGGTGCCCGACTGGACGATGGCGCTCATGAATTCGAAGAACTGCGTCGACCGAACGATCGTGTACGGAATCGTCGAGCCCTTGATCAGGTTCTCCTGGGCCAGCTTGGCGCGGAAATAGCCGCTGCTCTGGAGGCGGTCGGCGCCGACCACCGACAGTGCGATATGATGGCCGACGCCGGCGGTCGCCTCCGCCGCCAGCAGGTTGCGGCCGGCCGTCTGGAAGAACTCGAGGGCGGCCTTCGCCTCGAACGAGGGCGAGTTCGCCAGGTCGACGACCACTTGTGCGCCCGCGAGTGCGCCAGCCAAACCTTCACCGGTGATGGTGTTGACGCCCGAGTTTGGTGACGCCGCCACCACTTGGTGCCCCTTCTTACGTAGCCTCTCTACGGTCTTTGATCCGATGAGGCCGCTGCCTCCAATAACTACGATCTTCATCCTTATTCTCCATTCGATAAGCCATTTTACTGTTCGTCTAACGGATGACCTCGAAAAATCAATCGCGTATCGGATAAGCTTAACAATCTATTGCTCCTTCAGCGCATTGAGTCATTCCCCTCCGATGTTTGCACCTTTCTCGGCTACGGAGCGCTTCATCAATAGAACGACTGGCACGAGCGCAAGCATCAACATCGCAAACACCCAAAAGCAGTCGAAATAGGCAAGGGACGAGGCCTGCTGCTGACGCAGACTCTCCAAAGCTTGCCAAGCTAGTTCCTGCGACAGGGCCGGATCCCCGGTCTGCTGGAGTAAAAATGCTTGGGATTGTTCGGTGAAGGAATGCACGGCCGAGTTAAAGGGATCGAGATACTCGCCGAGCCGAAGGGTGTGGAATTGCTCGCGGTGATCCTGCAGCGCCTGGCTTAGCGACGTTCCGACGCTCCCTCCTTCGTTGCGCAGCAGACTCAACAAGCCAACGGCGGCTCCTCGCAACTCCTTCGGCGTATAGAGGTAGGCAGCGACATTTGCGGGGGCGAAACAGATCGCCAATCCTACGATCATGACGACCCGGGGCCAGACAACCTGTACGGGGCTAATATCGAGGTTGAGCTGCGACATCCAATAATTACCGGCCGCCATGAGGAGCAGGCCGGCTAAAATTAGCCACCGTGCATCTGTCCGCCGGCCAAGTACAAACGCTACAACGGGCATCGCAAGGACGGCAAAAACACCCGCCGGCGACATGACCAGACCCGTCTGCAGCGCATTGTAACCAAACAGGGATTGAAGCAGGCCGGGCAATGAGGTGCTGGCACCATAAAGCACCGCATAGGCGCAGAAAATAATGATGCAGCAGGCGCTGAAATTGCGCTCCCGCAACGGCCGGAAATTCACCACGGGGCTGCGGTGATGCAGCTTCCAGAAGATCAACCCGGCCAGCGCCAGGATGAAAAGAGCCACCAATGTCTGCACCCGCCCGAATGCGTCGCCCAGCCAATCCCACTCCTCGCCCTTGCTGAGCATCACTTCCCAGCAAACCATGGTGATGACGAGTAGCGACAAACCGATCGAATCAAACCGGGACGGTTGCCTTCTTTGCTCCGCGCGCTGGGCCGTGAGGTAGTCCGGGTCATGGACGACGGCGTAGCAGGCGGCCGAGGCCAGAAGGCCGGCTGGGATGTTGATGTAAAAGACCCACCGCCACGAATAGTTGTCCGTAATCCAGCCACCCAGCGTCGGACCAACGACCGGCGCGATCAGGGCAGCCAAGCCAAACAGGGTCATTGCGACGCCTTGCTTCTCCCGTGGGAAGGCATCGAGCAGCACTCCCTGGCTGCACGGCTGAAGACCACCGCCTGCCAGGCCTTGGATTACGCGGAACAGGATCAACTGACTAATACCAAGTCTCTGAAAGTTTGACTCCTGCGGCGGATTCCCGAATCGGCATTTATCTGATTCACCCTGGCAAACAGCTTTCGAGAGGCTTGCCATGTCTACTCCGGTTCCGCTTCGCTCTGACTTTGACACGATTGGCCTGCGCATGCTGGCGCGGCGATCGCGTGATCCCGATCAGACCCGGCGTCTCTTGG
>JBAUNU010000528.1:0-4833 GCA_049579405.1 Methylocella sp. | reverse complement strand
GCGGGACGGCGAGGGCGGCCCTGGGCCAGGCACGGTAGTCATCACCCGCCCAAAGACGCAGATCCGGCATCCGAGCATGTACCGCGTCTTGCTCTTGAACGACGATTACACGCCGATGGAGTTTGTTGTCTCCGTGTTGAAAAAATATTTCAACAAGGATCCGGAAGAGGCAAAGCGCATCATGCTTCATGTGCATCAACATGGGGTCGGCGAATGCGGGGTCTTTACTTACGAAATCGCCGAGACGAAGGTTACGCAGGTCATGGATCACGCCCGCAAGCATCAGCACCCCCTGCAGTGCATCATGGAGAAAAATTGAGAGGTTGGAGCCAATGCCGTCCTTCTCCCGCAATCTCGAGCAATCGCTGCACCGGGCCTTGGCCGTCGCCAACGAGCGGCATCACGAATATGCCACGCTCGAACATCTGCTATTCAGTTTGACCGATGACGGAGACGCCGCCGCGGTCCTGCGTGCCTGCTCGGTCGATCTCGATCTGTTGAAAAAGAATCTTCGCGAATATATCGACCAGGAGCTCGACAATCTGGTTAGCGAGGACCGGGAGGACGCCAAGCCGACGGCGGGATTTCAACGCGTCATTCAGCGGGCGGTCATTCATGTTCAGTCCTCGGGCCGGGAAGAAGTCACCGGCGCCAATGTGCTCGTCGCGATCTTTGCCGAACGCGAGAGCCACGCCGCCTATTTCCTGCAGGAGCAGGACATGACCAGATACGACGCGGTCAATTACATCAGCCACGGGATAGCCAAGCGGCCGGGTCTCTCCGATTCTCGGAGGACTCCGCGTGGCACCGAGGAGGAAGCCGAGGCGCGTGAAGCCAAGGACGCCAGGGAAAACGGCGAGTCGAAGAAAAAGGAAGGCGCACTCGATGCCTACTGCGTCAACCTCAACAAGAAGGCGCGGGATGGACGGATCGATCCATTGATCGGGCGCGAGGCGGAAGTCCAGCGCACCATTCAGGTGTTGTGCCGCCGCCACAAGAACAACCCTTTGCTTGTCGGAGATCCTGGCGTCGGCAAGACCGCCATCGCCGAAGGTCTCGCCCGCAAGATCGTCATGGGCGAGGTGCCGGAAGTCCTCGCCGAGGCGACGGTTTTTGCTCTCGACATGGGCACGCTTCTTGCGGGCACCCGCTACCGGGGCGATTTCGAGGAGCGCCTGAAACAGGTGATGAAGGAAATCGAGAACCACAAAAAGGCTATTCTGTTCATCGACGAGATACACACGGTGATCGGAGCGGGAGCGACGTCGGGCGGCGCCATGGATGCGTCGAACCTTTTGAAACCCGCCCTGGCGCAAGGCGCGCTGCGCTGCATCGGTTCGACGACCTATAAGGAATACCGGCAATATTTCGAAAAGGATCGCGCTCTCGTGCGCCGCTTCCAGAAGATCGACATCAACGAACCCTCGATTCCCGACGCCGTCGAAATCATGAAGGGGCTAAAACCCTATTTCGAGGAGTTCCACAAGCTTCGCTACACCAACGAAGCCGTGAAGGCGGCAGTGGAACTTTCGGCGCGCTATATCAATGACCGCAAATTGCCGGACAAGGCGATCGACGTGATCGACGAAACCGGGGCGAGCCAGATGCTTCTGCCGGAACCGAAGCGGAAAAAGACGATCGGCATCAAGGAAATCGAGGCCACCATCGCGACGATGGCGCGGATTCCCCCCAAAACCGTTTCCAAGGACGATGCCGAGGTTCTCGAACATCTGACCGCGACGCTGGAGCGCGTCGTCTATGGCCAGAACGAGGCGATCGTGGCCTTGACATCGGCGATCAAACTGGCCCGCGCCGGTTTGCGCGACGGCGAGAAACCGATTGGAAGCTATCTCTTCTCGGGGCCGACTGGAGTTGGCAAAACCGAGGTCGCCCGTCAGCTTGCGGTCAGCCTCGGCGTCGAGCTCATACGCTTCGACATGTCGGAATATATGGAGCGCCACACCGTCTCACGGCTCATCGGCGCGCCTCCGGGCTATGTCGGCTTTGATCAAGGCGGCCTCCTGACCGATGCAATCGATCAGCATCCCCATAGCGTCCTGCTGCTTGACGAGATCGAAAAGGCGCATCCCGATCTCTACAATATCCTCTTGCAGGTGATGGATCACGGAAAGCTCACCGATCATAGCGGCAAGCCCATCGATTTTCGTAACGTCATCTTGATCATGACGACGAATGCCGGCGCGTCCGACATGCAGCGCGCCGCCTATGGTTTCACCCGCTCGAAGCGTGAAGGCGAGGATTTGGAGGCGATCAACCGGATGTTCGCGCCGGAATTCCGCAACCGTCTCGACGCCGTCGTGACGTTCAGGCATCTGCCGCCCGAGGTCATCGTTAAGGTCGTCGACAAATTCATTATGCAGCTCGATGCGCAACTCGCCGACCGCAATGTCACGATCGAACTCACAGACGAGGCGCGCAATTGGCTGGTCGAACATGGTTACGACGAGCAGATGGGCGCGCGGCCGATGGCGCGCGTCATCCAGCAGGCGATCAAGACCCCCCTTGCCGATGAAGTGTTGTTTGGCCGGTTGAAGAACGGTGGAACGGTGCGGGTCGTCGTCATCGCGGAAGAAGACGGCATCAAGAAATTGGGCTTTGTGTTTCCGGAAGGTCCGGCGTTGCCACGTCCGGAGCGCGACATCGTCGAGGCAGGTAAAAGGCGGGTGCGGGCAGAACCCGAGGTGCGCCGCGCGAAATCCCGCCGCCTTAAGGACGAGGAGGACAGCGACGAGCCGGACGAAGATATGCCGGGCGACGACGAGGCCGAAACGGTAGGCAGAGGCGAGGAACCGGATCTGAAGCTCTGACGGGCGGGCCAAGCAGACTACATTGCGGATGGCACGCTTCGGCAATGTTCCCGGCCTTTGGTTTTTTGGCCGCGCGCCCGGTGCCGATCAGTCCGGTTTAATCGCCGCCACGATTTTTCTGCAAAATCCTTCCAGCACCTCCGGGTTTTCCCGCGCGCCGGCGTGCGGCCGCGGCTCCACGCCCTTCCATCGCGGAAGGATGTGAAAATGCAGATGGAACACGATCTGGCCGCCGGCCGGCTCGTTGTATTGAAGGATCGTTATCCCGTCCGCCGCGAGCGCCGCCTTGACGGCAACGGCGATTTTTTGCACGCGGGCGATGAGCTTGCCAAGAACCTCGGGATCGGCGTCGAGGATATTGCGCGCCGGGGATTTGGGCAGCACCAGCACATGGCCATCCGCGCGCGGCATGATGTCCATGAAGGCCAAAGCCACATCGTCCTCATAGACCTTGTGACACGGCAGCTCGCCGCGCAGGATTTTCGCGAAAATATTTGTCTCGTCATAGGCCGGTGCCGGCATTGGCCCGCTCCTTCACGGTGTTGATATTCGATGTGAAACCTGCGCGCGGAGAATCAAGGTCCCTTTTTGAAGGGCTCGAGTTCGCGATAGTCGCGCAGCGCCGCATCGATGTGAAGGCGTTCTCTGTCAAGATATTCCTCGATCGCCCTGGCGAAACGCCTGTCGCCGATGTCGTGCGCCGAAAAGGTCGGGACCGCGCGATAGCCCCGCGCCAGCTTATGTTCTCCTTGAGCGCCAGCCTCGACGCGGGTGAGGGCGCGCGAAATCGCGAACTCGATTGCCTGATAATAGCAGATTTCGAAATGCAGGAAGGGGTGCTCCTCGATGGCCCCCCAATTGCGCCCGTAGAGCGCGTCCAGCCCGAGAAAATTAACGGCGCCCGCGACATAGCGGCCATTGCGCTTGGCCATGACGAGGAGAATGTGATCGCGCATCGAAGCGCTCACATGCGAGAAAAATGCGCGGTCGAGATAGGGCGTCCCCCATTTGCGCGCGCCGGTATCCATGTAGAAATGAAAAAACGCGTCCCAATGGCTTTCAGTAATGCCGGCGCCGCTCAAAAGCTCGATCGCGATGCCCCCGGCGAGCGCCGCCTTGCGCTCGCGGCGGATCATCTTTCGCTTGCGCGATGCGAGACCGGCCAGGAAGGCGTCGAAATCCGGGTAGCCTTTGTTGATGAAATGAAATTGCTGTCCGGTGCGTTGCAGAAACCCGGCGGCGCCGAGCGTCTCCCATTCCGCGCGCGTGGGAAATGTGATGTGGAGCGACGAGGCTCCGGTTGCTTTCCGCAACCCCCGAAGCCCAGCGATCAGCTTCTCCCGCGCCGCTTCGCCGTGCCCTGGTGCGACGAGCAGCCTTCGGCCGGTGACCGGCGTGAACGGCACGGCGACTTGCAGCTTTGGATAATAGGGCAGTCCCGCGAGGTGATAGGCATCGGCCCAGTCATGATCGAATACGTACTCGCCCATGGAATGGGTCTTCAAATAGGCCGGCGCGGCGGCGGCGAGACGGCCGCCGGCGTCCTTGACAAGAACATGCGCGCTGGTCCAGCCGGCTCTCGAACCAACGGACTTCGACGTCTCAAGCGCCGTCAAGAATGCATGGGTTATAAAAGGGTTAAACCGCTCAACGTCAGTTGCTGGCTGGATTCCGCCGCGCGTGGGTTGAGGACCCGGCGGGCCCGGTCCATTCGTGCCCGCCTCCGGATTGGCGCAAGCGTCCCATTGCGCGGCATCGATCTCGCACATCGATTGCGCGACATGGACCGTATAGGGCGAAGACATTTGAGCTCCCGGGGCGCGGAAGCTGTTTCTATCCTACCGCGGCCCGCGCGAGCAACAAAGCCGCCATGCCGGGCGAATCCGCTCATGTCGTTTCCAAAAACTCGCAAAACCGCGGCCGTTCCGGCGCGCCCCGCGATGGTTAGGCCGCGACCGCCGGCTTGCGGCGGAAAACCCGCTGCCAGAACGTGCGTGGAGCCTCC
>JBAUNU010000527.1:0-2108 GCA_049579405.1 Methylocella sp. | reverse complement strand
GCTTGGCATCGCATTCGTTTCCGACGAGGTTTATCATGGCCTGACTTACGGCGAGGCGGCGGAGACGGCGCTCAAATTTTCGGGCCAAGCCGTTGTCGCAAACTCCTTCTCCAAATATTTCTGCATGACCGGCTGGCGCATCGGCTGGCTGGTGCTGCCCGAGCATCTTATTCGTCCGGTTGAACGGTTGCAGCAAAGCTTGTCCATCTCGGTGCCTTTCTTAAGCCAGATCGGCGCGGAAGTCGTTTTCGACGCGCAAGACGAGCTTGAAGCCGTGCGCGCGGGCTATGCCAGAAACCGCGAGATACTTCTAAATGAATTGCCAGGCATGGGGTTTGATTTCCTGCCCGCCGATGGCGCGTTTTATCTCTACGCCGGTATTTCGCGCCTTAGCGATGACTCGCTTGATTTTTGCGCAAAGCTGCTCGACGCGACGGGGGTCGGGACGACGCCCGGAGTCGATTTCGACCGGCGCCGCGGCACCTCGGCGGTGCGACTCTCCTTTGCCGGGCCGGAACGCGATATCGTCGAGGCGATACGGCGCCTAAAAGCCTGGCTGCGATGAGCGAGCTGCGTTGATCCAAGGCCAAGACGGCGCGGCACCAATCGTGAAAAATTCCTGTCCGATTGACGGTTTGCGCAAGCGCACTTTTGCCGCGCGTGGTTGAAGCGGGGATTTGGCGCAAGCGTGCGATGGAGTTTACTTTTGGCCTCGCAGCGCCGTGACCAATCCGTCGCTCAATAGGTCCTCGGTCTCGCCCGGCACGTGAATGAGTCGTCGCCCGCGACGATGTACTAATCAGTTCACAAAGATAAGAACATTCAAGCTGCCTATTCGTCTTCGGGCCTCTGGAGCGGGATCATTCGGCCAGGATGCGCGCCGGCGGGAAGACAACCTCGACCAAGGTGCCCTCGTGTTCCTTGCTCTTAATGGTGAGTGAAGCGTGATTGGCCTCCGCCAAGGCTTTGGTCAGCGGCAGGCCCAGCCCGGTGCCGCGCGACGGCTTCGTGGTGGCAAGCCGCCGGAATGGCTCGAAAGCCACGCCGATGCCGGCCTCGGACATGCCAACCCCGGTATCGCGAATGCGAATAACGGCACTTCCAGCATCGGCGAGCGCGGTGGCGACAATGACTTGACCGCCCGGCCGGTTGAACTTCACCGCGTTAGACAAAAGGTTCAAGACGATCTGGCGAAGCGAACGCTCGTCGGCAAGAATGTTGGGAAGCGCCGGGGACAATGTGACCCTCAGGGCGACCCGTTCGCGGCTTGCCTGCGGCCGCATGATCGAGACGCACTCGGAGACAATGCGATTGGCGTCGATCGATGTAAACGCGAAATCCATCTTGCCTGCCTCGATCTTGGAAAGATCGAGAAGATCGTTGACGATACTCATGACCAGCGTGCCCGAGGCATGAATATCGCCCAGATAATCCTTGTAGCGCTGATTGCCGATCGAGCCGAAACGCTCCTCCATCATCACTTCGGCGAAGCCAAGAATCGCATTGAGCGGCGTGCGGATTTCGTGGCTGACCCTGGCGAGAAAATCCGATTTCAGCGCGCTTGCCCGCTCGGCGTCCTTGCGGGCTTCCTCAAGCTCCCGCTCGGCCTTTTTCCAATGCGTGAGGTCGCGCAAGAGAGTGCAAAAGCGCGCCGCCCGTTCCTCGCCGGCGCCGGGCGATGCCCCAATGCGGCCAAGCGTCATGAAGACCGGAAACGTTCCGCCTTGCCGGGCGAGGCCGATGACCTCACGCCCCCGATTGAGCAGACGGGCGGCGCCATGCGATTTCAGCCCTTCGAAATAGGCATTCGCCAACCCGCGGCTTTCCGGCGCGATCAAGCTGGTGAAATGCTCACCCGCTACCTCGTTTTGATCATAGCCGAAAAGAGCCTCGCCGGAGCGGTTCAGGCTCAGGATTCGCCCTTGCGAATCAAGCACGGCAATGCCGTCCGTCGCGGTATCCAAAATGGCGCTTAGCTCGCGAAACTCGCTTTTTTGGCGGCGCAGCTCGTTTTCGAGGCTTTCGCGGCTGCTTCCGGCGCCCGGCCGCGACGGGCGGAGCGCGGCCTTTGGCGAATCCGGTTCGATGGGTTCCCCGTGGCCCGCGGC
>JBAUNU010000526.1:0-3006 GCA_049579405.1 Methylocella sp. | reverse complement strand
GCAAGAGCCTTTTCCTGGAGTATCTTTCGAGCGGCGAGGAGCGCCCTTCGTTTCTGGCTTGCAAGCGTCTTGACGTGCACGGGTTGGAATAAACCGACTCGCATCATCTGCGCGATCCCGCGCGCGTCGTTGCGAAGGCAAACTAAATAGTCCGGGAACACCTTGTTATTGAGCCGCAAAAGCCCTACAGCGCGTGAGATGTTTGCTCCAATGAGCTCGTCAGGAATCTTGGCGGCTGCTTCGCATACGAGTGCCTTTTGCGGCACGTCGCCACCGAAAGTGGCAAGAGCAAGGGCCAATTCTATACCCCCGCCGAGGTCAGGCCTATTGATGCCGCGCAGTTAATTTTCGAGACTTGGCGTGAGCGCTTCGGAACTACTGCGCCGTTTATTTTCGAGATCAACAAAGCGGTATCGTTGGCGATGAGCCACGGCCGCAAATAGTCGCTGCGCTCGAACAGTGTCTGACGCGGGCAAGTCCCTATGCGGAACTTCTAGACTCCATCGATATTCACAGGCGTCTTTCCGGGCGCGATCGGTCAATCAATTGCTTTATCTTTGGAACCAAATCATACTCGTGAACACCATTCTGACTTACCTTGGCGATCGCATGGAGATGGCGCATTCTGTTGAGGGGCGAGTGCCCTTCCTCGATCATCATGTCGCCGAATATGCCGCTGGCCTGCCCATCCGCCACAAGATTCGTGGGACGCGTGCTGCGTAAGCCGTGCGCGACATCGTCACCCCTGAAGTGTACAATCGCCACAAGCACCCTTCGTCGCGCCGCCGCCGCGCAGTGGCAATGATGCGCTTTCCACTTTCTGTCAGGATGTGCTCCACTCGCCGCAATTGAGCGATCAGCCGTTTTTTGAGCCGGCCCGCGTCCGCAGCATGATGGATTACATCACCACCCTCGATCACGCTGAAAGCGCGCCCTATGGGGCAATGGTAATGACCATCGTCAGCACCTGCATCCTTCAACAGCATTTCGGACTATCCGCAAGTTAGTTTCAGGCAACATAATATTCCGCTCCTGGCCTGCGACCGGCCCTCTTTCAATGGCATTCACGGATGAACGTTCCGGCGTTGGCGAGCGCCCGGCGGCCGGGTTCCAGATGCGCGTTCCACAGGTGCCACGCATGAATCATGTGTGGCCAGATCTCCAACGTCACGCGCACATCGGCGGCACCGGCTGCGGCGGCGAAGCGTGTGGCGTCCGCGAGCAGCGTCTCGGCGGAACCCACTTGGATCAGCGTCGGCGGCAGGCCCTTCAAGTCAGCGTAGAGAGGGGAGACCTGCGGGTCCTTCCTATCCGTCCCGGCTGGAAGATAAGCATCGGCCAGTTCGCCGAGGTAGCCCTCGTGGATGATCGGATCTACGGCGTCCTTGGTGGCGAGCGTTTCACCAGACATGGTCAGGTCCGTCCATGGAGACACTAGCCACGCGCAACCGGGAAGCGCCTCCCCGGCGTCGCGCAGTCGATTGATCAGCGCCACCGTAAGCCCGCCGCCCGCACTGTCTCCGCCGACAGCGATACGACCGGCAGCAACGCCTTGATTTCGGACGTAACACCATGCCGTTAGCGCGTCATCGAGGGCCGCGGGGAAGGGATGGTCCGGTGCCAGGCGATAGCCCACCGCCAGCGTCCGGGTTCCCGCCGCCCGGCCCGCCTCGGTGACCAGGCGGCGATGGCTGAGGATGGAGCCGGAGCAATAGCCGCCGCCATGAAAGAACAGCAGGACGCGAGTGGCGTCACTGCCTGGGGCGATCGACCATTCGCCAGGTACCCCGTCAAGATCAACCGAGCCCAGACTCACGTCGTCGGCCACGGGCCAGATGGAGCCAACCTCATCGAGGCGTTCGCGCCGCTGCACCCATCCCACGGGCCGAGGCTTAGAACTCAATAGTGCGCGGACTGCATCAATCTCACCGCCATCCATTGCCTTTCCTCTCGGGTGAAGCAGCAAGCTGCCGACGTTTGGGTTCTCCTGAGCAATAAGCCGGCAGGCGTATCTCGTCCTGATCTTGATCCACTTGAATTTTGCGAGCGCCTTGCGGTCGTGAGATTATCGCGCCCTCAATCTCGAACTTTGCGCGTATGTTTGGACCGCCGCGTTGACGGTTGCAAGGGTGCCGAAGTCGGACCGTGCAATGCTGGAGGCTAGATCCTTTCGGATTTAGATAGAAGCATATCCTGCGTTTTGGAGATAGTTGGCGCATTCGCCGCGAGTGAAGCCCACGCGACCGGAGAGCCGCGATCACCCGCCTCTGGCCGCAGCCCGCATGGCAGCGGACCAGCACCTTGCCGTTGTCTGCGTCGCGGATCGACAGGCTCGGCTCGCGATCGTCATGTGCCAGGCAGCGCGCCATCCAGCCGCCGCCCGCCTTTCGCTCCGCGAGGGAGCGGCTTGCGCAAATGGCGCCCGGAGTGTCTTGATCGCGCGGGACAAGTCCCGCGCTCAGACCCGCCAGAGGATCGAAAAGTTCTTCAGCTTGGGAAGGGTGATTATGGCTGATGCAAACCGTCGAAACCGGGGATTGGACAAACCCGAGGCTTTGCCAGAGCATCAAGCTCGCCAACGTGAATGGGATTCAATCCGCGGAAATCATCGGGGCCAGCAGCCATACGAGCCGCGCATAAAGGCCGGACATATGACTGCACCCGACCGTCTTGCACAAACGCTCATAAAAACTCTTGCCAACCGGGGGCGTCCACATATGACAAGGCCCCCGCAAGGGCGTGACAAAAGCTCGATGGCGCACACCGCCTGGCATCTCGATAAGACATTTGACGAACCGCGTTCAAATCACCGGCGATTTGAACTCAAGGACAGGCTTCAGCGTTGTTATCGTATTGGCCGGCGCAGGGTCCTGGTGCGACTGCGGGAGGAGTGCGATGTGGATAGTTGGCTTTGCACTGAGGTTTCCGCACACCTTTTACGTGCTGGCTAGCCTCATCCTTTTTCTTGGCTTCACCACGATCGTCAGCATGCCAGAGGACATCTTC
>JBAUNU010000525.1:0-6678 GCA_049579405.1 Methylocella sp. | reverse complement strand
GAAAATCGATGAGTTCGAGGTCTTCGATGAAGCGCTGATATTTGCCGAGATCTTTCCGCAACGCGAGATCGAGCGCATTGACCGGACCCTCGCCCTCGGCGGCCGAGATCAGGGTTTCGCCGCCGATACGCACCTTGACGACCGCCTCGGCCACCGAGACGAGTTCGCCTTGCGCATTGTGGCGGCGCTCGACATCGACGCGAAAGCGTTCGACCTCGAAATATTCCGGCACCTGCCCGAGAATCCGGCGGGCAAGAAGCTCGAACGAGGCATCCGCGCCCTCATAGGCGTAGCCAAGCGCTTCCTTTTGCTTGACCTCGTCGAGAAGACGCGCGACTCGGGAATCGTCCTTGTCGAGACGCACCCCGATTCGCTCCAGTTCGGCAAGGATGTTCGATTTCCCCGCCTGGTCCGACACCAGAAGCCGCCGCTTGTTGCCGACCGCCTCCGGCACGATATGCTCGTAGGTTTTTGGCTCCTTCATCACCGCCGAGGCATGGATTCCAGCTTTCGTAGCGAAAGCCGAGGCGCCGACATAGGGCGCGTGCCGGTTGGGCGCGCGATTGAGCAATTCGTCGAGGGTGTGACTGACCTTGGTGAGCGTGGCGAGCCGTTCCGGCGTCACGCCGATTTCGAATTTTTCCGCGAAATCGCGCTTTAACAGAAGCGTTGGGATCAGCGAGACGAGATTGGCGTTGCCGCACCGCTCGCCAAGCCCGTTCAGCGCACCCTGAATGTGCCGTGCCCCGGCGCGAATGGCTGCAAGCGAATTAGCGACCGCGTTGCCCGTGTCGTCGTGCGCATGAATGCCGATGTGCGAGCCCGGCACATGCGCGGCAACTTCCTCGACAATTCTTGCGATCTCATGCGGGAGCGTTCCGCCATTGGTGTCGCAGAGAACGATCCATCGGGCCCCCGCCGCATATGCCGCCGCCGCGCAGGACAGCGCATAGTCGCGGTTGGCCTTAAAACCGTCGAAAAAATGCTCGCAGTCGAGGATCGCCTCGCGGCCTTTCGCAAGCGCCGCCTCGATCGACTGGCGGATGTTTTCGAGGTTCTCCTCAAGCGTGCAGCCGAGCGCCACGTGAACATGAAAATCCCAGGCCTTGGCCACGAAGGTGATGACATCGGCATCTGCATTTAGAAGGCTTGCCACGCCCGGATCGTTGGCGGCGGAGCGGCCCGCCCTTTTGGTCATGCCAAACGCCGCGAAACGGGCGGCCTTCAGCTTGGGTCTAGCCGAAAAAAATTCCGTATCGAGCGGATTGGCGCCGGGATAGCCGCCCTCGATATAATCGACGCCGAGGCCGTCGAGCAGGCCCGCGATATGGCGTTTGTCGGCGAGCGAAAAATCGACGCCCGCTGTTTGCGCGCCGTCGCGCAAGGTCGTGTCGAACAGGGTGAGCTTTTCGCGGGTCATTTGGACAACAGCTTTTCCGCAAAGGCGACAAAATCTACATTCTCGATGACCTTCGCCCAGAGGTCATTCAAGATTTTGTTCCGATGGCCTTGCAATCCCTCCGCATCGCGCGGACCAAGGACGGGTTCGCATGCGATGACGGATCGTTCCATTCCAATAAAGCCCTGGTTTCGCATCGATACAAACACCTTGATCAACCAGAAGGTCGTAAGACAAATCGGAGAGAACGCTTGCCTCTCGCCAAAAGTCGAATTCCTTGGAAAGGATGACCACGACATCCGCGTCGCTTTGACGATGATGTTCGCCGCGCGCACGGCTTCCGTACAAATAGAGCCCGGCCAAGCCTGAACCCTAATGTTCATGGACATCCTTCGCGAAACGCAGGAGAACTTGTCCTACCTCTTCATCGCCCGGCAGTTTGAGAAGATCTTCGACGCCGATTGTCCCGTTCATCGTTTCGCCTCCCATTCATTTCTTCACCTCAAGAGTTGCGTCGCTGCCCTTGGACTCAAAGTGTCCCGTTTCGCCGACGTGATGATAATGTAGGGTCGTGGTGCCGTCCGGTTTGTCCTGGAGCGTGATCCCCTTTTTGGCGAGTGCGTCGCGGATGCGGTCCGCCTCTGCCCAGTTTTTGGCCGCGCGGGCGGCCTTGCGTGCCGCGATAAGGGAATCGATTGTGGCATCAACCCCGATAACGGCGAGGGGATATATGCCGAGCAGCTCCAGAGCTGCAACTGCCGCTGCCTTGTTCGCCTTGATTTGGTCCTCAGTAAGAAACCCTGAGGACGGATCGTCCAAAGCAAATGAGCCCTGCTGCTCATCGGCAGATGCAAAGGCATCCGCCCAATGCCCAGCATTCAGCAATTCGTGTATACGTGAGACCGCAGCCGGGACATTGAGGTCATCGCTGAGCGCGTCGAGAAACTTTTCATCCGGAGACGCTGTTTTGCCATCAAATGCAGGATCAAGCCGAATGCGGTTTCCCCATCGATCCAGTGTCCTCTCCGCCTCCTCAAGCGCCTTCACCGTGAAATCGACCGGCTGGCGGTAATGCGTCTTCAAAATCGCAAGCCTCAGCACTTCGCCCGGCCAACTCCTGCCGCCGAATTCGTCAGTGTGCAACAGTTCCCGGATCGTCACGAAATTCCCGCGGCTTTTTGCCATCTTTTCGCCTTCGACTTGGAGATGGCCGTTGTGCATCCAGACATTGGCCATAATCTCGTTCCCGAAGGCGGAGCAGCTTTGCGCCATTTCGTTTTCATGATGCGGGAATAGGAGGTCGAGGCCGCCGCCATGAATATCGAAGGTCTCGCCAAGATGTTTCCAGCTCATCGCCGAACATTCGATGTGCCAGCCGGGCCGCCCGCGCCCCCAGGGGCTCTCCCAGCCAGGCTCGGCGGGATTTGACGGCTTCCATAGGACAAAATCCATCGGCCCGCGCTTATAGGGCGCGACCTCGACCCGCGCGCCCGCTATCATTTCGTCGAGCGGACGTTTCGAGAGCTTGCCGTAAGCGGCCATCGAGGGCACGTCGAACAGCACGTGCCCTTCCGCCACATAGGCATGGCCCTTGGCGATAAGCGTTTCGATGAGGACGATCATCTCGGCGACATGATCTGTCGCGCGCGGCTCGGCGGTTGGCGCCAAGCACCCGAGCGCCTTCGCGTCCTCGTGAAAAACCTTAGTCATTTCATCCGTCAGCACGCGGATATCGACCCCGCGCTCCGCCGCGCGGGCATTGATCTTGTCATCGACGTCGGTGATGTTGCGGACATATTTGACATGGGCCTCGCCGTAGACGTGGCGCAGCAAACGGAACAGCACGTCGAAGACGATGAGCATGCGCCCATTGCCGATGTGCAAATGATCGTAAACCGTCGGGCCGCAGGCATAGAGCCGCACATTCACGGGATCGAGCGGTTCGAAATGCTCTTTTTGGCGGGTCAGCGTATTGTAGAGCCGCAACGGCATATGTTCCCCCTATGCCTGCTCTGGCCTGGGGCATCAAAGTCGAACTCTTGGATCGAGGACGCGACGGCTCCAGCCAGGGGCAAGGCTAGGCGTTACAAATAGTGATCGTAATGAGGGTCCGGCAAGCGCCGGTCAAGCGCGTCATCTGCTGACTATGCGCGCGGAATGCTCTATTGGTCAAGCTAGACGGTGGCGTTCGGCTGCCGGTTTCCGCCGGCGCATTAATCGAATTTTTAAGCGCTTTCGATATAAATATCCTCCCGGTTCTCGCCCATACTTGAGATTTCCATGTCGATTTTGATCCTGCCGATCGCCAAAGTAACGCACGTCGTGCGTGATCCCCGCAAGTTGTTTCGCCTTGTGCTTTTCCTCCTCGGCGGAATTTTGGCCGCCTTCGCCTTAAAAATGCCGGCAAGAGCGGACGAAAGCCGGACATTGATCATTCCGCCGAATGACGGCTATGGTTTCGAGGACTGTTTCAAGCCGGGTGCGCAATGCGGCCTCGTCGTGGCAGATGCCTGGTGCAAGGCGCATGGATTTGCCGGCTCGAATGGATTTCGGTCGGCGGATGAGGCGGCCGGCACGATGGATAAGGCGGCGCGATCCGGCATAGAGGCTGGGTCCTTCCAGGTCACCTGCGGCGACCGCGTCAACTAGCTCGCTTCCGAGGAAAATCAGGATTCCATTGGGCCATCACACTTGGCCGGACAATGACGCCAGCCGAGTTTGATCGGCCCTGAACGGCGCGTTGTTTTATTTTCGAAGCGCAGCGAGCACGCCCGCCCACGGCGAATATGCGGAGACGAAGTGTTTATTGACGTCATTCGCCACCACTCGAGACTCGTATTCTTCCGCTCTCGCGATGTCCGTCCGGTCCCGGGACCTGGTCGCACAATATGTGGTCATGGTAAGGCCACGATAGGACGCCAATTTCATCGTTCGATGCAGATACCGGCTTGGCAAGAGACCCCAAGCGCCCCTAGAGACGTGCATGCATTCCTGCCGCGCCCTTAGAGAATCATTCGCGCGTTTTGGCGCCTGCTTAAGGATAACCATGGGCGTGGCGACCCTCGCGATCTCCGTGGGTCCTGCTTCATCGCAGCCGATCGATTGCGGAGAACTAGCGGCGCGGATCGCCGCGCTCGGCGCAGGCAGCCAGACGTATTCGAACCACAATGGCGGCGCCGCGCAAAAACAGCGCGCGGAACTCGATCGCACGATCCGAAATGCGCGTGCGCTCGGCTGCGACCGGAGGCAATTCTTTTTGTTCGACGCGCCGCCGCCGCAATGCCCGGGCCTTAACGCGCAAATTCAACAAATGCAGGCGAACCTTGCCCAATACCAAGGAGGCCGGGATCCCGCCGGCAATGCAGCGGCGAGGCAGCAACTGACCGCGCGCTACAATGCCTATTGCCGGGGCCAAGTCCAGGCTGCCGTCCAACCGCGCGAGCGGGGGTTTTTCGAAACGCTTTTCGGCATTTTTGGCCCCAATTCAAATCCCTTCTCTTTCGAGCAACAGCCCCGGATCGAAGAGGTCCGCCCTCTGCCCGGCGAAGACCTCACCCCACATGGCGGTTCGCAGGCGGTGTGCGTGCGCGACTGCGATGGTGGCTTTTTCCCGCTCGATTTGTCCGTGCGGCAAAGCGATCCGGACCACCTGTCCGGCCTTTGCCAGGCCCTCTGCCCGAATACCGCGGTCAGCGTCTATACACGTTCCCCGAACCAGGACATCCATACCGCGGTCTCACTCGACGGCGACACGCCGTATTCCGATTTGCCCAATGCCCTGAAATTCGAGAAAACTTTCGATCCTGCCTGCACCTGCAAACCGGCCGGGCAAACCTGGGCCGAGGCGCTTGCGGGAGCCGAACAGATGCTGGGGCGCGAACGCAAGAGCGATATCGTGGTCACACCCGAATCATCGGCGGAATTGGCAAAGCCGAAGTTCGAAAAGGCGGCGCCACCGAAGCCACGCACGCAACCCCCGGCGGCCAAGGAAGACCAGACAGGGAAGGATTCCGCGAACGCCGAAGCGCAAGCCGGGACCCAGGAGGTCACGGGCCCGGATGGGGTCAAGCGGCGCGTCCGGATAATCGTGCCGCCGCTTTAGTTTTGCCAATCAACGGCAAAAGCGCCGCGAGTTCGGGTCCGTTGTCGCGGCCGGTCAGGGCGAGACGCAAGGGATGAAACAGCGCCCTCCCCTTGCGTCCGGTGGCATCTTTCAACACCTTGGTCCAATTGGCCCAGACAGTTTCGTCCCAAGGCTCGCCGGGCAGGGTTTCGCGGGCCGCCGCCAGCAGTCCGGCGTCTTCGACGACCGGTGCGATCTCGCCATCGACGACCCGCCACCAGTCAACCACATCGAGAAAGGCCGCAAGATTGCCGCGCGTGGCGAGCCAAAAGGGTTTCGCCTTATGGCCGGCGATATCATAGGCTTTGAGCCGTTCACGCACCGCGTCGAAGCTTAACCCATGCAGCGTGCGCGCCGACAGCGCGGTGAGTTCGGCGGGTTCAAACCGCGCAACCGTCCGGGAGAGCTTCGCGAGATCGAGCGAAGCCGCGAGTTCGCCGAGGCTGTCAACCGGGTGCAGCGCCACGGAAGATCCGATCAGAACCGCCGCCGCCGCGACGGCGAGCGATTCGATTCCGGAATCACGCAATGCGCCGATCGACGCCGCGCCGGAACGTTTCGAGAGCGCTTCGCCGCTCGCCGAAGACAAAAGGTTGTGATGCGCGAAGGAGGGAAGCCTGCCCGGCCCGGCCAAAACCTCGAAAAGCTGCATTTGCACCGCCGTATTGGTCACATGGTCTTCGCCCCGGATGATATGGGTGATTTTCTGCTCGATGTCGTCCACGACCGACGGCAATGTGTAGAGATAAGTTCCATCCTCGCGCAGCAGCACCGGGTCGGACAGGGAGGCGCAATCGATATGGCTCTCACCGCGCACGAGATCGGTCCAGTGCACGATTTCGTGGTCGAGCTTGAAGCGCCAGTGCGGCATTCGGCCCTCGGCTTCCAACCTAGCCCGTTCCGGACCTGAAAGGGCGAGCGCTGCCCTATCGTAGACTGGGGGCAGGCCGCGCGCTTGCTGGCGCTTGCGTTTGCGGTCGAGTTCGCCAGCGGTTTCATAGCAAGGATAAAGCCGCCCAGCCGCGCGCAGTTTTTTGGCGGCGGCGCGGTAGAGCCCAAATCGCCCCGACTGGCGCAAAACCGCATCCGGCACGATGCCAAGCCAGGCGAGATCGACCTCGATCGCCTGGGCGAACTCCTCTTTCGATCGTTCCAC
>JBAUNU010000524.1:0-1765 GCA_049579405.1 Methylocella sp. | reverse complement strand
TGGGCGCTTGCCGATGCCGGTATAGCGGACGGGATTTATGGCGGCGGTTTGGCCGCGCTGACCCGCTTCGTCTGGGTGGCGGTCGGGACGGTCTGCGCCGTTCCTGTCGTTGCCGTGGCCGCGATTGGCGAGCTTGCCAGAGTGCGCACGCTTTCCTGGTATGCCGGCGCCAGCGGCGCCGTTGCCGCGTCCGCGCCATGGCTCATCCGCGCAACATTGCATCTGCCAAGCGCAGCAGGCTATAATTTCGTGGAATTGCGGTTTGCCCTTGTTTTCTTCCTTGCCGGCCTGCTTTCCGGTTCCGTTTATTGGCTTCTCGCGGGCCGCGATGCAGGGGCCTCGCCTTAGAGTCGGTCCGGAAACGGCCGTGCGACGGCCCCCGCGCGCGCAAAATTAATGTTTAGCTAAGACCTTGAAAACATTGGTGGAGCCAGGCGGAATCGAACCGCCGACCTCTTCAATGCCATTGAAGCGCTCTCCCAACTGAGCTATGGCCCCGGCCTGTGCGAAATTGGGCGCGCATTCCCGCACGGTCGGCTTGGGGTGGACTTTTGCCATCGGCGGTCCCGCCAAGAGCGGAATGCGCGCGGCGGCTGTATAGCCTCAACGGCCGCGCTTCACAAGCCAAACATCGGCGATTGGCGCTAGTCTAGCACGCGATATGTCCGGTTTAGGCGGCCCACGATTTGTCCGGTCGCATGGAGGCCATTTGGAGGGCTGGCGTCCCTCGGCTGCCGCTGCTTCAGAATTCCGGCCTGGGGGAAGATCAAATCATATACTGCCCGCCATTGACGGTGAGCGTCGAGCCGGTGATGAAGCCGGACTCTTCGGACACGAGAAAAACCACGCAGCGGGCGACTTCTTCCGGTTCGCCGAGGCGGCGCACAGGAATGTGCGGCAGGATGGATTGCTCCAAAACCTCGGCCGGAACCGCCTTGACCATGTCGGTCGCGATATAGCCGGGGCAAACGGTATTGACCGTGATCCCCTTGCCCGCGTTTTCCCGGGCAAGGGATTTTGTGAAGCCGATGTCGCCCGATTTCGAGGCGGTGTAATTGGTCTGGCCTACCTGGCCCTTCTGACCGTTGATGGAGGAGATATTGACGATCCGGCCGAAGTCGCGCATGCGCATGCCCTCGATCACCGGACGGGTCATGTTGAAAAGCGAATTCAAATTGGTGTTGATGACCTCGTGCCATTGCTCCGGCGTCATTTTGTGGAACATGGTGTCGCGGGTGATCCCCGCATTGTTGACGAGGATATCGACCGGCCCGATTTCGTGACCGACCTTGGCGAGCCCTTCGGCGCAGGCCTTGTAGTTCGACACATCCCATTTATAGACCGCGATTCCCGTCTCCGCCTTGAATTTCGCCGCCGCTTCGTCGTTGCCCGCATAGTTCGCGGCGACCGTGTAACCCGCCGTCAGCAAGGCCTTGCCGATGGCGGCACCAATCCCGCGCGTGCCGCCGCTGACCACCGCTACCCGAGCCATGAGTTTTATCCCCTTGGTTTTTTGATTTAGCGCGGTTTCTTGGCGTCGATTTGCATCGCGTCAAAAAATGCCGATCACCGCGCGATGGTCAGCGCGATGCCCATGCCGCCGCCGATGCAAAGCGTGGCGAGGCCCTTTTTTGCGCCGCGGCGCCGCATCTCGTGCAGAAGCGTGGCGAGGACCCGCGCGCCGGACGCGCCGATCGGATGGCCGATCGCGATCGCCCCGCCATTGACATTCACGATCGCCGGATCCCAGCCCATGTCCTTGTTG
>JBAUNU010000523.1:0-2918 GCA_049579405.1 Methylocella sp. | reverse complement strand
TTATCCGGGGTATGAAGAATGGCCCGCGCGGCCAACGTCAGCCCAGTAGGGGCGGTGGCGGAATGTCGCGGATCATGATGGCGCTCCTGGCTTTGTTCGCTTACAAGGCGTTCAAGGGCAGCGGCGGTCAGGCTGCTCCAACCGATGATTCTGGCAACCCCCCTGACCCCAACCCGCCGCGGCGCCGCTGGCTGTAGGGATTACACCGCAGTGGGCGGAGACGGATCGGTCAGATATTCGACATAAAGCGCCAATCCGCGCTGCGCCGCCATTTGTCGGTCGCCGCCAGCTTGAACGGCACAACGGTCTGCGACGATTGGCAAACGCCACGCGGCCCCGCGGCGCGTCCGAAATCGTGTTCCGCGACCGTCAAGGCCTGGATCACCGACGCAAGGTGAATCTCCAAATGGATGCTGCGATTTGAGGCCTCTGTGCCGCCAGGAATGCGAAGCCTTCCTTCCGGCTGCTTACAGCGCGCTTACAATTTGGAAGATCGAAGCCGGTATAAAGCAAAAATGATCCTGATGGGTCGCCATTAACCTCATGACTTAGATTTTGGAGCGGGCGAAGGGATTTGAACCCTCGACCCCAACCTTGGCAAGGTTGTGCTCTACCCCTGAGCTACACCCGCATCCGTGCCGGGCCCAGCAGGCCAGGCGGGCGGCTCGCCTATATGCCGCAAATATCGCTTGCACGCAACAAAATGGTGTCCCGGCCGCGCCGCGCTTATTAGATCGCGCGGTCCTGGCGGCGTTGGCGGACGGTCTGGCGCGCCCGAGTTCCAGCACCTCCTCCCTACTTCGGCTTACGGGCGGTTACAAGGGCTTCTCGTGGGTTGAGGCCTAGATTTTTTGCCTCTTCGGGAACAGCAGTCCAGCCACCTTGCGGTGCACTGATACCATGCTGATTTTTCCGTATGCCGAAAATTTGTTGCTCATGTCGTGTTTTCATTTATTTTACATTTATAAGGATCAATCTCCCTCTGTCGTACGTCGCGATGACTCGCGTTCAAGAAGGAGAAGCCGATGCCGGATCTGCGCGATATTGCCGCCGGTCTAACTTCGATCGCCCCAAGCCGCCCGGTCCAATTTACATTCGCGTCCCCGCCTTCCCCTGCGCCATCGTCTTAATTTCGCAACTTTACCCCGGGATTTCTTCCGCTCCCGCCGGTTGCCGCCGCTAGGGTGAATTGCGGACCAGGAGGGAAAGCATTTCAAACGTTCTCCAAAGGCGCAGGCGAGCCAGCACCTTCAAACCACCCCACCGCGATCTGGAGTTCATCAATCTGGACGACGTTAGGATGCGGCAAGCGTGGGGGAGGACGGACAACGGCATAAGAGATGCGTGGAGCAACCAACCCGCCATGAAAAAAGGACGTTCCCGATAAAGCAAATATTCTTCCAACGTCATCCGCTTCCATCGCGCCATTAGTTCGGACCACGTTTGCCGTGCGGGATGTTCGACGATCACGTCCTCTACATAGCCAAGCCGGTAGGTTCGGGCGCAGGCTCGAAAGCCCCAGTCCATGTCTTCGGCTACACCGTTCCTGAATGGCCCCACGGCATCGAAAACGTTACGCCACACGAACATATTGCCAGTAGCCGTGAATCCTACCCGGTTGACGTAACGTTCATTATCAAACGTGAAAACCATTTCGAATGCTTCGATCGGAGTCGGACGGAGCGGATCCTCACTGGTAACAATAACGCGGCCGCCGATAACATCGTAAGCCTGAATGGCCGCAACCCCTTTCTCGATCCAGTCGAAATGGGGCCGGCAGTCTGAATCGATAAACGCTAGGATGCTGCCCTTGGAAGCGGCGACCCCCGCATTTCGCGCCGGACCAGCGCCTTGCTCGTTGGCAGCGACAATTTTTGCTGCCGGCGCCGCCCCCCGAACGGCGTCGATGCCGCAACGCGAGTTATTATCCGCGACGATAATTTCGAAGCGATCGCGGCGGAATGTTTGCCGATCGAGAAGCGATACGCAGTCCGTCAGTGCCGCGAGGCTGTTATAGTGCGGGATCACCACCGACACCAAGGGCCGCGGCGCGCCGGCGCTGGTCGCGCCATCATGGGATGATTTCTCGTTCATGGCCAACGATATACCCCTATCAAGAGCAGCCCAATTTGTTCGCCGCTCTTCACATAAGGCGCATGATGGATACTCTAGTCCGGGATCAAATTCTGAGACGCCTTGTATTTGACCGCGCGTCAGCCTCCAGCCCGTCCCCGCGCACCGCCACCCGCGATTTCGTCAAACCATACACGATCTCGCTATGGATCGACGCCCGTGGCGCGACTCCAGAAGCCGATGTGACGACTCAAAACCAACCGGTAGCGGAACTGCTCGGGTAGCCAGTGAAAAAAAGGGGAATTATACGCTTAACTCCCTAAGTTAGTTTGATGCCCGTGTTCTTCTCGATGCGCTTTCTTACGATGCCTTCCGCTAGGTTCATAAGAAGGTCAAGGCTGAAGTCGCTGCCAGCGCTGTCAACGGCATTTTTCGCTTCTTCCCAAATTTCTGAATTGCGAACCAGAGCAATAAAATCATCCCCTTTCCACGTGAGGCGAAGCTCTGTCCAGTTCATTGCCCCCATCCTCGAAGTGGCGGAGATTCCTGATACCAACTTCGCCTCGTTAATCAATTTCAAGAGATGCTCGGAAAGCTTCTCGCAATCTGCTTCATTCGGATTGGCCGGGAGAAGCTCATCAGATGATGGTTTTTTCGCCGGTGTCTTTGGGTCAAATTCCTCGATTTTCAAAAGCAAGTCTCGAATAAAGTTCATGTCGCGTTTCATTTCATCCTCCAACCCATCATAGGAAGGTGAAATCATATTCTCATTTTCTTGCTTGTTCGAGTCTCCAAGAACTGTGTTTCGTAAATTTGACTTCATTAGAAAAAATGTTCCCTTATGT
>JBAUNU010000522.1:0-4292 GCA_049579405.1 Methylocella sp. | reverse complement strand
GGCAGTGAGGTGTCCGGAAGTTGCGCGGGGGGCACGCCCGCCGCGGCACGAACGCCGGCGCCCGTCCCGGTGACTTCCTTCGGTTTCATCGTTGCCGGGGGAAGGCGCCTGTCCGGTTTCGGCTCTTTCAAGGGCCACGCTTCGCCGCAGTCCGCCGATCTGGGCGATGGCCTCCAAGGCGTCGTCCGGCGGCTGTGGCGCGTTTGCCGCTATTCCGGAGCCTTCGCGGTCGCCGCCACGGCCACGTCTGCGTCTGCGTCTGCGCCTTTGTCCGCCATCGGCCTCGTTTTGGCCATCGTTGGGTTCAGCGCCGTCATTCCGCGTCTCTTCCACCGGACCGGCCTCGGGCGGCCCCTCCTCGGTATCGGCCGGTTCATCGGAGAACCTATCGGCCATCGCCGCGCGCGGCGCTTCTTCAGGCGCAAAGGCGGGAAGCTCTTTCGTCCCCGCCGCGGGCTCGCCGCGTTCCAGCGTATAATAATTCGTCCCGGTCAAACTATCGTCGGCCGCGATCGTCAACGACGCGCCAAACCCCTTTTCCAAATCGCGCAAATGGGCGCGTTTCTGATTGAGGATATAAAGCGCGACGGCCGTTCTTGTCTTGACGATGAGGTCATAACTTGAATTCTTGATCAGGGCATCTTCCAGAACGCGCAGGACATGCAGGGCGAGCGACGCCGTCGAGCGTATCATCCCCGCGCCTGCGCAATGCGGACAGACGATGGTCGAGCCCTCGATGACTCCGGTGCGCATGCGCTGGCGCGACATCTCCAGAAGACCGAAATGCGACAGCCGGCCGATTTGGATACGGGCCCGGTCGTTTTTGAGGGCATCCTTCAGGCGGCGTTCGACGGCGCGATTGTTGCGATTCTCATCCATGTCGATGAAATCGATGACGATGAGACCGGCAAGATCGCGCAGACGCAATTGGCGGCTGATCTCGTCGGCGGCTTCGAGATTGGTTCGAAGCGCGGTATCCTCGATATTATGTTCGCGGGTGGAGCGGCCGGAGTTGACGTCGATTGCGACCAAGGCCTCGGTTTGATTGATGACGACATAGCCGCCCGACTTCAAGGTTACCTGATTCGAGAACATAGCGTCGAGCTGCGCTTCGGCACCAGACTTCGCGAACATCGGCTGCGGATCGCGATAGGGCTGGACCACCTTGGCATGGCTAGGCATCAGCAAGCGCATGAATTCCTTGGCCTCGCGATAGGCGTCTTCCCCCGCGACCACAATCGCGTCGATGTCCTTATTATAAAGATCGCGGATCGACCGCTTGATCAGCGAACCCTCTTCGTAAACCAGCGTCGGGGCGCTCGATTGCAAAGTGGTTTCTCGCACCGTTTCCCACATTCGCAGCAGATATTCGAAATCCCGCTTGACCTCGGCCTTGGTGCGCGCGGCGCCGGCGGTGCGGACAATAACGCCCATGCCTTCCGGAACTTCGAGTTCCTGAGCAATGGATTTAAGCCGCTGGCGGTCGGTCGAGTCGGTGATCTTGCGCGAGATGCCGCCGCCCCGCGCGGTATTCGGCATCAAAACCGAATAGCGCCCGGCAAGCGACAAATAGGTTGTCAGCGCCGCTCCCTTGTTGCCGCGCTCCTCCTTGACAACCTGCACGAGGAGAACTTGGCGGCGTTTGATGACCTCCTGGATTTTATACTGCTTACGCGGACGGTGCGGGCGAGCCGGCATCTCTTCCATCGCATCGCCGCCGAGCTGTTCGATCTCGGCCGCTTCGCCCTCGCCTTCATCGCCAATATCGCCACCAAGCTCGCCAGGCTCCGGGGTGGCCGCGTTCGTTGGCAATGCGCCATCGCCCGCAAAGGCCGAGTCTGAATGTTCTGGCTTCGCCGCCGGGCAAGGGTCGTCCCCCGCGAGAACAATTGCGGATTCAGCGGCGGCATCAACGAAGGGCGGTTCACCGGCGCGATCCGGTGGCCCGGTTTCCGGGATGGCGTCCGCCCCTGCCATGGCGTCCTCGACACGCGCGCCGGCGGATTCCTCCGGCGGGGCCAGGGAGCTAGCCCCGGCGGCGCGTTCTCCCTCGAACGGCTCCAGCCCCGCCGCTTCGCTTTCCGCCTCCGGGCGGACGCGGCCTGGCGCGTCCCAGGACACTTCGCCGGCGTACGGCTCGGCCAGTGGTTCAGAGAGCGTTGGGTCCGTGTTGCGCCGCGTCTCGGCCCGGCTGCCATTGCGATCGCCACGCCGGTAGCGGCGGCTATGGCGCTGCGGCCGGGAAACGTCTTCTTCCTCGTCGCGTTGAGCCCTCGCCTCTTCCTCGATCAGGGCCTGGCGGTCGGCGACCGGAATCTGATAATAATCAGGATGGATTTCCGAGAAAGCAAGAAAACCATGCCGGTTGCCGCCGTAGTCGACGAAGGCGGCCTGCAGCGAAGGCTCGACCCGCATGACCTTGGCGAGATAAATATTGCCGCGAAGCTGTTTCCTGCTGGCGGCTTCGAAATCGAATTCCTCGACCCGGTTACCGCGAAGGACGACCACTCTGGTTTCTTCGGGATGGGACGCATCGATGAGCATTTTGTTGGCCATGTGAAACTCGTTCAGGCGCGACGCGCAAAGGGCCAGTGCCGCCAGCCAAGGTCCGCAAAGCGGACGCCGGGGCTAGGCGTGGCCGGCGCAAGGCCGCATCACGCAATAGATGGGAGGGTGAGTAAGAAAAAGACGGTGCGGGGCGGCAAGACGCGCCGCCGCTCGGCATTCCGCCATGGGACAAACAGGGACGCGCCGCGCGGTTATGGGCAAGACCGCCGCTCCGGCGGCTTCGGTCCGGGCGGCGATAGCAACGCACGAACTCGGTAATCACGCATTTAGAGGCAACAACCACCCCCGACCCCCCAACCGGAAGGATACCATACCCCAATTGATCGACGGCCGCTAATAGCCCCGTTGCGGGACAGGTCATATCCTCGTTACCTATCGGGAACGGCAGCCCGGAATGGGAACCGTCCAAACATCAGCCCTGGCAGGCGGAGCCCCGGTAAAGCCCTAGTTCCGGGAGCGCCAGAAGCACCTTTGTTCCAGCTCCGGCTTTCGCATCGGGACGCAACCACCTGAAAAACCAATAACCGGAACCTCAAACTGGAAAATGGTGCGGGATCGCCTTGGAAGAGCTGCGGAACGCTGGAATTTCCCGCGGCCCTGATTCGCAAAGTTCCGGGCCGGGGAAAAGAATTATTATTGATATCGGGTTTTTTGGACTGTTTGGCAAGGTTTCCTTTGAGCTGTGTCCGCGCGGTGACGGTTTTCGCCGCGGGTATCTGGCATGATCATGACTCGTTAACCGCCTGGATCCTAAAGACGGAAAGCTAGGTTCACGCGTCGCGAAAATGCCGCGGCCGCGGCTCGAAAGGCAAAAGGGGCGAACCGATGGCGGAGGGGGCTTTTTTTAGCAAAGCCGTTGGCGCGGCAACGGGTACGGTGCGCGGGGCGGGTATGGCGGTGCTGGCCGCCGGTTGGCTTACGCTTTTGCCTCCAGCCGGGGGGTACTTTGGCTTGGACGCGGAGGCCGCGACGGCTCAGCCCGGGCCGGGAGCGCGTCCGGCCGCCATTGCGGCGCGGATCGAGCAGAGCGGCGATCGCGCCAAACTCATATTCGAGCTATCCGCGCCCCTGGACGCCACGGCCTTTGTCCTTGCCCATCCTGATCGGGTCATCGTCGATTTGCCGCAAACCGATTTTGCGCTGGACCCGGAGACCGGCAAGGCGGCAGACCCGCCGCGCCGGAAAACCGGCCTCATCGGCTCCTTTCGATTCGGGCAGCTCGCGCCAGGAAAGTCGCGCATTGTCGTCGACCTTTCGGCCCCTGCGCTGGTCGTGCGGGCGGCTTGCGATAAATTGGATAGCGGCGGCCACGCGCGCCTCGTCATCGAGCTAGCCAAAACGGATCGCCGGAGTTTCGAGGCCGCCGTGCAAAGAGCGCGGATCCAGTTGGCGGCGCTGGCGCAACCCGGGAAGGCCCAAAGGCCCGAGCCGGAATCGGCGAAGCCGGTCATCATGATCGATCCTGGCCATGGCGGAATCGACCGCGGCGCCATGGTGAATGGCCTCATCGAAAAGGAGCTGGTGTTCGACTTCGCCAAGGTGCTCGCGGCCAAACTCGATGCGGACGGCCGTTTCAAGGTCGTCATGACGCGTGACGGCGACAGCTTCGTTCCCCTGTCCGAACGCGTGCGGATGGCGCGCGACGGAAATGCGGCACTGTTTGTCTCGATTCACGCCGACACTTTGTCACGTGCGGCCGACGTTTCCGGCGCGACCGTCTACAC
>JBAUNU010000521.1:0-5631 GCA_049579405.1 Methylocella sp. | reverse complement strand
CGACGAAATCGAAATCGAGGGGCTGGGGCTTGGCGACGACATGAATGTGCTGCGGGCCGCCTTGGGGCGCCCCACGCCCGACCGGCTGCTTGTTGTTGCCCAGGCGCTGCGCCATGGCATGCCCGCGGACGAGATTTACGAGGCCTGCGGAATCGATCCTTGGTTCATCGCGCGCGTCGGGGAAATTCTCGAACTCGAAGCGAAGGTTCGCGCGCATGGTTTGCCAGGCGACGCCGCCAACCTCAGGATGCTGAAGGCGGCGGGTTTTTCCGATGCGCGTCTTTCCGGCCTCGCCAAAGTGGCGGAAGCGAAGGTGTCCGCCTTGCGCAAAAAACTCGGCGTGCGGCCGGTGTTCAAGCGGATCGACACCTGCGCGGCCGAATTTTCCTCGCCCACGGCTTACATGTATTCGACCTACGCGCCGCCTTTTGGCTCCGCCCCGGTTTGCGAGTCGCATCCCACGGCGCGCAAAAAAATCGTCGTCCTGGGCGGCGGCCCAAACCGGATCGGGCAAGGTATCGAGTTCGATTATTGCTGTTGTCATGCGAGCTTCGCACTGCGCGAGGCCGGTTATGAAACGATCATGATCAACTGCAACCCCGAGACGGTCTCGACCGATTACGACACGTCGGACCGGCTCTATTTCGAACCCTTGACCGCCGAGGACGTGCTTGAAATCCTTGCCAAGGAAGGCGAGGCAGGAGAACTCGAGGGTGCGATTGTGCAATTCGGCGGCCAGACGCCGCTCAAGCTTGCGCATGCGCTGGAACAGGCGGCCGTTCCTATTCTCGGGACATCGGTCGATTCGATCGATCTCGCCGAAGATCGCGACCGTTTCAAGCGGCTCCTCGACAAGATCGGCTTGAAGCAGCCGATGAACGGTATCGCCTATTCGGTCGAGCAATCGCGCCTGGTTGCCTCCGATCTCGGCCTCCCCCTCGTGGTGCGTCCGTCCTACGTGCTCGGCGGGCGGGCGATGGCGGTTATTTTCGACATCGCGGCGTTTGACGACTATCTGCTCGGCACCCTTCCGGGCCTCGTTCCCTCCGAGGTCAAGGCACGCTATCCAAACGATAAGACAGGGCAAATCAATACCGTGCTTGGCAAGAACCCTCTTTTGTTCGACCGCTATCTGTCGGACGCCATCGAGATCGACGTCGATGCGCTTTCGGACGGCAGGCAAGTCTTCGTCTGCGGCATCATGGAACACATCGAGGAGGCCGGAATTCATTCTGGCGATAGCGCCTGTTCGTTGCCGCCGCGCTCGCTGGCGCCGGAAACGATCGCCGAACTCGAAGCGCAGACCAAGAAGCTCGCCCTGGCGCTCGGGGTCGGCGGCTTGATGAACGTGCAATATGCGTTGAAGGACGGCGAAATCTATGTCCTCGAAGTCAACCCGCGCGCGGCGCGTACGGTTCCTTTCGTCGCCAAGGTCATCGGCGTGCCGATCGCCAAGATCGGGGCGCGGATCATGGCCGGGGAAAGCCTGGCCAGTTTTGGTTTGCGGCCGGCGCGTCTCGATCATATCGGCGTCAAGGAATCGGTATTTCCGTTTGCCCGGTTTCCCGGCGTCGATACCGTGCTCGGGCCGGAAATGCGCTCGACCGGCGAGGTCATCGGCCTCGATCGCTCGTTTCCGGTCGCTTTCGCCAAGAGCCAGCTCGGCGGCGGCACGAATGTTCCAAGGTCAGGCACCGTCTTCGTTTCGGTGCGCGACATCGACAAGCCGCGCGTCCTCGAAACCACGCGATTG
Source organism: Methylocella sp. (assembly GCA_049579405.1). Classification (GTDB taxonomy): domain Bacteria; phylum Pseudomonadota; class Alphaproteobacteria; order Rhizobiales; family Beijerinckiaceae; genus Methylocapsa. The sequence continues at coordinate 3,878 of JBAUNU010000521.1, read as the reverse complement.
TTGGCGGGGCTCGGCTTCAAGATCCGCGCAACCGGCGGCACCGCGCGCTACCTTGATAGCGAGGGCGTAAAGACGCTGCGTGTCAACAAGGTTTCGGAAGGCCGGCCGCATGTCGTCGACTTGATCAAAAACGGAGAGATCCAGCTTGTGCTCAATACGACGGAAGGCGCGCAAGCCCTTGCCGATTCGCGGTCGTTGCGCCGCGCCGCTCTCTTGCATAAGGTGCCTTACTATACGACCGTCGCTGGCGCGATCGCCGCGTCGCAGGGAATTCGGGCCTATCTCGCCGGCGATCTGGAGGTTCGCGCGCTGCAGGATTATTTCGGCTAAAGCGCCGCTGGAGCGGCGGAGCACAATCGCGGATCGCTGAAACACCCCTTGCGGCCGGTTCCGGGAAGGTGTCTGTTACTGTCTGGCGCGGATGCGAAGCATTTTTGGCCGGCGCCGCCCGAAATCGGCATTGCGTCTCAGCGAAAGTATCGCGATAGAATAAACCCCCGGGCCCAAGCGGAAATCACGCCGGCGAACCTCAACCGGTGCCCGGCCGAACGGAATCATCTGATCGAAATAGACTCGCTAAAATTCTAAACGGTTGGAGCATGATCTTTGAAAGGGGAAATTGGTTTCCTAGTCGGATCAGGCAAAATCAAAGCCCTCGGGCATGACCGGAGAAAAAGTCGGGTCACGCTTCAGTCGCGGAGCGAACGGCAGACGTGAAAGAGAATTGAGCATGGACAAGTTCCCCATGACGGCGGGCGGCTACGCCGCCCTCGAAGAGGAGTTGAAGCGGCGCCAGCAAGTCGAGCGTCCGCGCATCATCCAAGCAATCGCCGAAGCGCGGACGCATGGCGACATCTCCGAGAATGCCGAATATCACGCCGCCAAGGACGCGCAAGCCTTGAATGAAGGGCGCATTGCCGATCTCGAAGACAAATTATCGCGCGCCGAGGTTATCGATGTATCAAAACTCTCTGGCAACACGATCAAGTTCGGCGCCACGGTGACGCTCATCGACGAGGATACGGACGAAAAGAAGACTTATCAAATTGTGGGCGAGAGCGAGGCCGACGTGAAGGCCGGACGAGTCTCCATCACCTCGCCGACGGCGCGCGCCCTGATTGGCAAGAAAACCGGCGATTCCGTAGAGGTGAACACGCCAGGCGGCGGGAAGAGCTATGAGATCGTGAACGTAGCTTTTCAGTGACCGATCGTGCCTCGCGAATCTCCAGCGCCGCGGGGCGGAAATCCAGTCGACGATGCGCATTTTATAATAACGCCAGGGCGGCCCGAAGCGGGTTTCCAGCAAGGCCCGCGCCGATCCGCCGGCGATCCACCTGGCAGAGACCGGCACTCCGGTCGAACCCCGCCGCGCTTCCCTAATCACCGTGTCACGTTGCCTGGACCTTCGGGGTGCAGGGGGCTGGCGCCCAGGCCTTGACGGCCGCGCGTTCCCGAGCGATGGAAACGGGCGCGGTCCCAACGCGAGGGGGCTAATTGTTGGTTTGGGTTCGCACGGGCGTCGTAAATTTGATCGGCGCGCGAAGAATAATGCGGTTCTGCGCGCGCGATGCCCATGGGGGCGGCCAGCATGGCCGCGACGAGCCCCATCATCCGCGCCCCATGGAGTGCGGCAGCGCTCTTGCTTCGTGTCATGACAGATACTCCAGTCTCATCGATACCTTAGGTGCTGGAGCGCAAATATCAATACGCTCGCACGGCAATTATGACTATAATTTTGCTTTCATGAGAATAGCGCAAACTGCCCCATGTTTCGGGTGGACTACCGGGGATGCGCGGGCCATCAATCCGCGCGGAGCAGTCTCGCAACGGCCAATTGAAATGTCATGGCCTCGGTTGCCGGGAAGCCGCCTGCCATTGCCGCCGATCGGCTTCTACGAGTTGCACTTTATTTCGAGGCTCGAATTGGTTTGCCAGGAACTCCGGAAGCGTTGGAGCAGAGAGGCGTAGGCGTCCCTGTCGGCGCGGTCGTACCGGATGCGACTGCGCAAACGCACGTTTGCCCGCAAAAAACCGAGTATTTGCCTCGGCCTGCAACAGGTTAACGGAGTTCCGCGTTATCTTGGACAGGCACCTTGTACAAGATAATCGATTCGCGTCAACGGGTCCAAGCTGCCCAAGCCGAGCTGGAAGCTCAGCCAGAGTAGAGCGGCGACGGCGAAGAGACGCACGATATCGGGGCCTCGCCCGACTTCCATGTAAACCGTTCCGACGACCCAAACCATCAGCACGGCGGGGATCAGAACGAGCGGCCGGTCAGACCGGTCGAGCGGCAGGAAGCTCACGCCGAACTCTATTGCCAGGAGAACCATCAGCAGCACCCAGGCCAGAAATAGATGGCGCAAACGTTGGTTCATGTGCCGCGCCCCACGAGATAAATCAACGGATAAAGGACAATCCACACCACGTCGACGAAGCTCCAGTAGATTCCGACCACGCTAACCGGAGTATAATATTGGGGAGATAATTCCTCCCGCCGTGCGAGCAGGATGATCCAGCCGACAAGAACCAGCCCGATCATCAGATGCAGCCCATGGATCGCGGTGCCGAAGAAGTAGAAGACGAAGAAGATCCGTGCTCCGCCGCCAAGCGCGCCGTTGATGGCGAAGCCGGGCCCCGGGAACAAATGTTTGTCGAAATCGTCGCGCCACTCGACCCCGAACTTGAGGATCATGAAGGCGAGCCCAAGCAGCCAGGCGATGGCACAGCACTGGATCAGCCTGCGGGTATTCCCTGCCTCGATGAAGGCGACACCAGCGCTATACACGAAACTGCCTGCCACCAAAATCACCGTGTTTACCGTCCCGATCGTGAGATCGGTCTGCCGCGCGCCGGCGTCGAAGCCTGATTGATTCCAATGGCGGGAATAGATCCAGCTTAGGAATAGGGCGCCAAAGAACACCACCTCGGTCGCCAGAAACAACCACATCCCCGAAATGGCCGTTTCCGATTGGTGGCGCGCACTCGAATATTGGAATTCGTGAGTAAGCGAAGCTTCAAGCATGGTGCCGCACGACCTCGGGTGGCGGATAATTATAAGGTGGCTCCGTTACCGTTGGCGTGACAACGAAATTCTCCGTGAGCGGCGGTGACGAAGTCTGCCACTCGAGCCCGGTGGCGCCCCATGGATTGGCGCTTGCACGCTCGCCGTAGAACAGAGACCACGTCAAATAGCCGAGTGGGAGCAGGTAGCCCAGGGCCAGTATCGTCGCGCCGGCGGACGAGAGCACGTTCAGCACCTCGAATTCCGGCGGGTAGGAGTGATAGCGGCGGGGCATGCCAAGATAGCCCAGAATGAACTGTGGAAAGAAGGTCAGGTTGAAGCCGATGAAGATGATCACCGCCCCGGCGCGGCCCCACATCTCGGGATACATCCGCCCTGTGATTTTCGGCCACCAAAAGTGCAGCCCGGCGAAATAAGCGGAGACCATGCCGCCGACCATCACATAGTGAAAATGCGCCACCACGAAATAGGTCTGCGCCAGATGGACATCGGCGGCGAGGGCGGCCACGAACAGGCCGGTTAACCCGCCTAACGTGAAAAGTCCGATGAATCCGATCGCATAAAGCATCGGCGCGTCGAACCGGATGAAACCCTTGTGCATTGTTCCGATCCAGTTGAAGACTTTGATCGCGGACGGCACCGCAACCACAAAGCTCAGTATCGAGAAGACCAAGGCGGAATAGAGCGACATGCCGGCCACGAACATGTGATGCCCCCATACAACGAAGCTGATCACGGCGATTGCTATGCTGCACCAGACCACAAATTTGTAGCCGAATAACCGCTTGCGCGAGAAGGCGGGGACGATCTCGCTGATCACGCCCATGCCCGGCAGGATCATGATGTAGACGGCCGG
>JBAUNU010000520.1:0-5600 GCA_049579405.1 Methylocella sp. | reverse complement strand
GCATCCGCAAGACTTTTGCGGCGTTCAAGAAAAACGGCCGCGGGGTGTTTATTTTTCTGCGCGACGGCACGGCGGGCGTCCCGGTCAACCCAGCTTGGGTGGAGAAACCCGATTCCGAAACCAAGCGCATCATGGAATGGCGCGAAATCGGTCTCGGCGCCCAGATCCTGCGCGATCTCGGGATCTCCTCGATCCGCCTGCGCGCGCCACGGCCGATGACTTATGTCGGCCTTTCCGGCTTCGGCATCGAAATTTCATCCCGCGAGGGGTTGGAGTAGAGGCCTGCTGCAGCAGCCGTCTGACAAGTGTGAAAAAAAGTACTTGTTCAACGTCCCGTCAGCGGTCACACTAGCCTGGTCTGCGCAGATTTACGGGCGCGGATTTCGAAGGCTGCGAATGTTTGAGCAAGTTTTTAAAAATATCGATGACGTCCTTTGGAAAGAGGCGGGGTGTACCACCGAACTCGATTACACCGAGCAGACGTCCTGGCTTTTGTTCCTCAAATATCTCGACGACCTCGAACGGGAAAAGGCGCTTGCCGCCGAGCTTTCCGGAAAATCCTATTCCTTCATCGTCGACGAGCCGCATCGCTGGCCGGGCTGGGCCGCGCCGAAGAAACCCGATGGATCGTTTGACCATGACAGAGCGCTGACCGGCGACGATCTGATCGCCTATGTCAACGACAACCTCTTCCCCTACCTCAAAGGTTTTAAGCAGCGCGCCACGGGCCCCGATACGATCGAATATAAGATCGGCGAGATTTTCGGCGAGATCAAAAACAAGTTTAACAGCGGCTATTCGCTGCGCGACGCGCTCGAGCTGATGGACGCTCTGCGCTTCGGCACAAAAAAGGAAAAGCACGAGCTTTCGCACCTTTATGAAGCCAAGATCAAAAACATGGGCAATGCTGGCAGGAACGGCGGCGAATATTACACGCCGCGCCCGCTCATCCGTGCCATGATCGCGGTCATCAAACCAAAAATCGGCGAGCGCATCTACGACGGCGCACTCGGCTCCGCGGGGTTTTTGTGCGAGGCGCATGACTATTTGCGGAGGCGCGAGCTTTCGACAAGCGCGCTCGAGTCCCTCCAAACCAAAACTTTTTTCGGCAAGGAAAAGAAGAGCCTCGCCTATGTCATCGCGATCATGAACATGATTTTGCATGGCATCGAGGCGCCGAACGTCGTCCACACCAACACGCTTGCCGAAAATATCAGCGACATTCAGGAGAAGGACCGGTTTGACGTGATCCTTGCCAATCCGCCTTTTGGCGGCAAGGAGCGCCCGGAGGTGCAGCAGAATTTCCCGATCAAGACCGGCGAGACGGCGTTTTTATTCCTGCAGCATTTCATCAAGTCTCTAAGGGCCGGCGGCCGGGCGGGCGTCATTATCAAGAACACGTTTCTGTCGAACTCGGACGGCGCATCGCGCTCGTTGCGCAAGGAGCTGTTGGAAAACTGCAACCTGCACACCGTGCTCGATTGTCCGGGCGGGACTTTCCTCGGGGCCGGGGTGAAGACCGTTGTGCTATTTTTTGAGAAGGGCGCCCCGACGCGAAAGATTTGGTTTTACCAACTCGATCCGGGCCGGAACATGGGCAAGACGAATTCGCTCAACGACAAAGACCTGAAGGAGTTTGTCGCGCTGCAAGAAAACTTCGCGGATTCGGAAAAATCTTGGGTTGTCGATGTGGCGCGCATTGATCAGACCAGCTTCGATCTTTCGGTAAAAAACCCCAACAAGGCCGACAAAGACGCCTTGCGCGATCCCCGGGACATTATTGCGGAGATAGCAGCGCTTGACGCCGAGAGCGCGGAGATTCTGGACGGCATTCGGGGGTTGCTGTGAGGAAAGGGTGGCAATCGAAAACCGTCGGCGACGTTTGCCAAGTCATCAACGGCGGAACACCGAAAACGAGCGTCGCCGCCTATTGGGGCGGCGAGCACTTGTGGATCACCCCCGCTGAAATGGGCAACCGGAGTAGTCCATATGTGAGCGAAACCGAGCGAAAGCTCACCGATCTTGGATTGGGCGACAGCTCTGCACGGTTGCTTCCTCCACTCTCCGTTATCTTGTCTTCGCGCGCACCCATCGGTCACTTGGTTATCAACACCGAACCAATGGCAACAAATCAGGGTTGCAAAGGTTTATATTAGCGCCCCGAAAGTTCATCGACCACAAATTCTTATTCTACTACCTCGGCAGCGTCGTTGGTCATTTGAATGACATAGGGACGGGGGCGACGTTCAAAGACCTTTCGGGACAGAAGCTCAAAGAAGTACCTCTTCCAGTGCCGCCCCTTCCCGAGCAAAAGCGCATTGTCGCCATTCTCGATGAAGCGTTTGAGGGGATCGCTGCTGCGGTCGCCAATGCCGAAAAGAACCTCGCCAACGCCCGCGAGCTGTTCGAAAGCTATCTGAATTCCATCTTCATCCAAAAGGGCGAAGGGTGGGTGGAGAAGAAGCTGAGTGCGCTTGCCGAGATTAAGCATGGGTTCGCGTTCAAAAGCAAATACTTCACGGGTGAAGGAAGATACGTCCTTCTCACGCCGGGTAATTTTTATGAAGTAGGCGGTTATCGGGATCGATGGGAAAAGCAGAAGTTCTACGTTGGCGAAATACCTGATGGATACATCTTGGATCAGGGAAATTTTCTCATTGCTATGACAGAGCAAGCAGCAGGGTTGCTGGGAAGTTCTATAATTGTACCAGAGGATAACAGATTTCTGCACAATCAGAGGCTTGGTCTAGTTTCCGTGAAATCGGGGGTCCCTTGGTGTAACGAATTCTTCTTTCATGCATTCAATACAGAGACTTTCCGGCAAGCTGTTCATGACAGCGCTTCGGGCGTAAAGGTTCGCCATACTTCACCAAAAAAATTGGGCCTTGTGACGGTATGCTACCCACAATCTGTTTCGGAGCAAGAGCGAATAGCAGCTAGCCTTGATGATGTTCTCTTCGAGTCTAACCGCCTTGCAGTCATCTACCAGCAAAAGCTGGATAGCCTCCCAGAGCTAAAACAAGCCATACTGCAAAAAGCCTTCGCCGGGGAACTCACCGCGCAGCCCGAGCAATTCTTGCAAGAAGCTCTCGCATGAACGAGGCCGAAACCCGCGCCGAGCTTATCGACCCCGCCCTAAAAGCCGCTGGCTGGGGCGTGGTGGAGGCGAGCCGGGTGCGCCGCGAAATGATCACCCTCGGGCGGCTGCAAGGCGCGGGCAAACGCGCCGCTCCGGAGAAATCCGATTATGTCCTGACCTATCGCAACAAAAAACTTGCCGTGATCGAGGCCAAGCGGCGGGATTTGCCGGACACCGAAGGCGTGGGACAGGCCAAAAAATACGCCGGAAAACTGCAAGCGCGCTTCGCCTTTTCAACGAATGGCGTTGGCACCTATCAAATCGATATGAAGACCGGCGCGGAAAATTATATACCGCGCTATCCAAGCCCGGAAGAGCTTTGGAATCTTGTCTTTGCCGAACCGAACGCATGGCGTGACCGCTTCGTTGCCGTGCCTTTCGAGGATCAAGGCGGCTCAAAGCAGGCGCACTATTACCAGCACAACGCTATCGAAAACACGTTAGAGGCCCTCGCCAATGGCCGGAACCGCATTCTGCTGACGCTCGCCACCGGCACCGGCAAGACCTTCATCGCCTTCCAGGTGTCGTGGAAGCTGTTTCAGAGCCGATGGAATCTAGGCGGCGAGCCGACTCGAAGGCCGCGCATCCTGTTTCTGGCCGACCGCAATATTTTGGCCGATCAGGCCTATAATGCCTTTTCCGCTTTTCCCGAGGACGCCCTGGTGCGCATTGCGCCAGATGAAATTCGCGAGAAAGGCCGGGTGCCAAAAAACGGCAGCATCTTTTTCACAATTTTCCAGACTTTTATGAGCGGCAAGGATGCGAACGGCGATCCGGCGCCGAGCTTTGGCGATTATCCTCCGGACTTTTTTGATTTCATCGTCATCGACGAGTGCCATCGCGGCGGCGCAAACGACGAGGGCAATTGGCGCGGGATTCTCGAATATTTTGCGCCCGCCGTGCAGCTCGGCCTGACAGCGACGCCGAAGCGAAGGGCCAACGCGGACACCTACGCCTATTTCGGCGAGCCGGTTTACATCTATTCCCTGAAGGAAGGGATCAATGACGGCTATCTGACACCCTTCAAGGTCAAGCAGATAGCCACCACGCTCGATAGTTATGTCTATACCGCCGATGATCAGTTGATCGAGGGCGAGGTAGAGGAAGGCAGGCGCTACACGGAAACTGATTTCAATAGAATCATCGAGATCAAGGAGCGCGAAAAATACCGCGTGAAATTGCTCATGGATGCGATCGATCAGAGACAGAAGACCCTCGTCTTTTGCGCGACACAGGAACATGCGCTTGCGGTTCGCGACCTGATCAATCAGATGAAGACGAGCAAGGATCCAAACTACTGCGTGCGCGTGACCGCAAACGATGGCGCGCTTGGCGATCAGCATTTGCGAACGTTTCAGGATAATGAAAAGACCATCCCCACGATCCTGACCACCTCGCAGAAGCTCTCGACCGGCGTTGACGCGCGCAATGTCCGCAACATTGTTTTAATGCGCCCGGTAAATTCCACGATTGAGTTCAAACAGATTGTCGGGCGCGGCACGCGGCTCTTCGACGGAAAGGACTATTTCACGATCTACGATTTCGTGCAGGCCTATGAGCATTTCAACGATCCCGAATGGGACGGTGAGCCCGCCGAGCCCGTTCCTCCGGTACCAAATAAAGAGGAAGAATATCCCTCTCAAGGCGCGGAGGTTGCGGGCGTGGCGGAAGAAAGCGAGGAGGCAGCGGCACCGCGCCAGAAAATCAAGATCAGGCTCGCAGACGGCAAGGAGCGCGCCATCCAGCACATGGTGGCGACGGCTTTCTGGAGTGCCGATGGCAGGCCTATGTCGGCGGCTGAGTTCATCGAGCGTCTCTTTGGCGAGCTGCCCGAGTTCTTCAGAAATGAAGACGAGCTGCGCCGCATCTGGAGCAGGCCCGATACGAGAAAAGCGCTCCTGCAAAGCCTTGCGGAAAAAGGTTTTGGCGGCGAGCAGCTTCGCGAAATCAAAAAGATGATCGACGCCGAGAAGAGCGATCTCTTCGACGTTCTCGCCTACATAGCCTTTGCACTCCCGCCGGTCACGAGGCAAGAGCGGGTGAATTCACGCCGCGCTGGCATTTTCGCGCATTATGACGAAAAGCTGCAGGCATTTTTGGATTTTGTGCTGGCCCACTATGTTAAACAGGGCGTCGAAGAGCTTGATCAAGAGAAGCTTCCCAAGCTTTTGGAGCTCAAATATCACTCAACCAATGACGCCGCGGCAGCGCTCGGCGGGGTGCCGGTCATCCGCGACACATTCGTTGGCTTCCAGCAATATTTGTACCAATAGGGTAAGCGGCTTCCCATGCTGCATGCCAAAAGCACCAATTTTCCGCGCGATCATACTCATCTAATACCAAGTCTTGATGATCATGACCGGTAGACCCAGACCCTGGTCCCGATGGACATGATTTTCCAGGGCATGTCGATGAGCTTATTCCAGGCGAAGCAGCAATGGTCGAGGATGTCGTCGTAGGA
>JBAUNU010000519.1:0-1727 GCA_049579405.1 Methylocella sp. | reverse complement strand
ACCTGGCACGCCAATGTTATCTTCCCTCGCCTGTTTGGGGCTCGCGGAGAGGTGGCTGAGCGGTTGAAAGCACCGCACTCGAAATGCGGCATAGGCGGAAGCCTATCGGGGGTTCGAATCCCCCCCTCTCCGCCAGATGTACGATTTTATCATCCGTCAGATACTTGATTTCATTGGACTTTATCTCGTTATACCGCAAAGGTCTTGACAAATCGTACATGATCGCCTCTAAGGGAGGTAAGATCGCCTTTGGGGCCAATTTGTAGGCCGTACCGTCAAGCTTATTGTGGGCCAGCTAAAATCGAACTCCGCGCTCTCGCGGTTGCCCGCCGGTAAGCACGGCGACGGCGGCGGGCTCTATCTGCGGGTGAAGCCGAGCGGCCGGTGCACCTGGTTCAGGTTCATGCGCCACGGCAAGGCGAGGGAGCTTGGTTTAGGGGCTTATCCGGAAGTCAACCTTGCCGAGGCGCGCGAGAAAGCCGCCACCATGCGCCGCAACCTGGCCGCTGGCCGCCAAGTTGGTACCGCCGCCACCATGACCTTCGCGGGCGTGGCGCGGGCTTACATCACGGCCCAGAGCCCCGCGTGGCACAATGCCAAGCACGCGGCGCAATGGACCTCGACCCTGGAGCACTACGCCTTCCCGCGCTTCGGCCATCTGCCGGTCGCGGAAGTGACAACCGGCCACGTGCTGGCGGTCTTGCAGCCGATTTGGGCGAAGAAAAACGAAACTGCGTCGCGGGTCCGGGGCCGGAACGAAAGCATACTCGACGCGGCGAAAGTTCGCGGGCTCCGGTCCGGCGACAATCCGGCGGCTTGGAAAGGCCACCTCGCGCATCTATTGCCTCCGCGCTCCCGCACCCGGACCGTCAAGCATCATGCCGCGCTCGGCTTCATGGAGACGAAGGAGCTGTATCTTCGGTTGGCCTTGGCCGACGGCGAGGCGGCACGCGCGCTGCGCTTTCTCATTCTGACGGCGGCGCGAACCGGCGAGGTCATCGGCGCGACATGGGCCGAAATCGATATGCCGACTTCGACCTGGACGATCCCGGCGAACCGGATGAAGGCTGGCCGCGTCCATCGCGTGCCACTGTGCGCCGAAGCCGTTGCGGTCTTGGGGCCACAAAGCACCGGCCACCTGTTCAAAGGAAAGAGCCCATTGTCAAATATGGCAATGCCGATGCTGCTTCGCCGGATGAATATCGATGCAACCGTGCACGGCTTTCGCTCGACGTTCCGGGACTGGGCCGCGACGGAGACGGCCGCGCCGCGCGAAGTGGCGGAAGCGTGTTTGGCGCACACTCTCGGCGCGGTCGAACGCGCTTACCAGCGCAGCGATCTATTCGACAAACGGCGCGAGCTTATGACGCTTTGGAGTACGATGCTGACGATTTAAGGGGATGGCCTAGGTAGCGCCCCGCCAAGGCCACTCGGCGGGCTTCCCTGCGGCGGTAGCTTAGCCAATGAGCGGCCCGCCAGCGGATAAACCTTTCGGCGTTCCGCCTGTGCGGGCGGCTTCGCTCGACCGGCCGATGCCCCCGCGTCGGCTCGAAAACGAATTCCGCCAACTGGCATTGATCAAGAACAAGCTCGATTCGCTCTTCGATCCGCCGCTGGCGGCCAGCGGCCAAGGCGTTGATATCGTCGTCACCCTGCCCGCCGGGGGTTCCGGCAACACGAACGCATGCGCGAGCGCGAGAGGCTTTTTGGTTTAGGCGCCATCGCGG
>JBAUNU010000518.1:0-4363 GCA_049579405.1 Methylocella sp. | reverse complement strand
GCGGTGGTGACGGTGATCGAATAGGCCGGCGCCGAGCCGGCGACGGCCATCGCAAGCGCGTCGAGGAAGCTAAGCGCGCCGTTCTTCAGCGAACGTTCCAACGAAATCCTCCGGTTGACGCGAACGCGGATGGCGACTCGTCCACCATCGCCGACATTGAACTCACGCATCGGATCAGGAAAGGTCAGTCCAAACTCGGAAAGCTTCGCATTAAAGACAAAACGGCGCCCGAAATTTGGAATGCGGTTCTCGCCGCATGAGCAGGCGTAATGTTCCCGAGCGTGTCGTTTCGTTGATTCCGAAAGTTTGCACCAGAGCCGTTCGGGGAACGGTCTTTTCCGCAGCCTGCTAATCCGTCAGTCTGGCGGTGGCATAAGCGAGCCGTGCGATGTCGCGCTCGGTGATGACGCCGAGCACCTCCGGGGTTTCCGCTGGCGCGGTGCGCGTGACCAGCGCGAGCCGTGCGCCGGCCTGGTCGATCGCGCGCAGAACCGCGTTGAGCGGTGCCTCCGGGTCCACCACGATATGGCAGCATGCCGGCGGCAGCCGTCCCTTGGGGGACTCGAGCCGGGATCGTTCATCGAACACGCCGAGGATCCGGTCGACCGGCCCAGTAACCACCACCACTTGCTCGCATAGCAGCGCCTGGCGGACGATGTCCGGATTGCTTGCCTCTTCCTGCGGGAGGAGCAGAAAATCCGCCGTCATGACGTGGCGGCTTTTCCGCTCTCCCATCCGGGCCTGCAATCCCTGGGGAACGATCTCGCCGCGCCGCAGCAGCTTGAGCGTGTAGATCGTCGAGGGCGACAGCCAGTTCCGCACCGCGCAGGCCACCGCGACGGTGAGGATCACGGGCAGGATGACGGTGTAGTCCCGCGTCATCTCGAAGATCATGATCGTTCCGGTGAGCACGGCCCCGGTGGTTCCGCCGACCATGGCGGCCATGCCGGCGTAGGCGAAGTGGGCAGGGGTCATGGCCAGATCGGGGAGAACGTGAAGCAGCGTGCTGCCGAAACAGCCGCCAAGTGCCGCGCCCAGGAACATGCTGGGCGAGAACACGCCGCCCGACGCACCCGAACCGAGGGTCAGGCAGGTCGCCAGCAGCTTTGCGACGACGAGCAAAAGCAGGAATCCCGAAGCCGTCAGCTCACCGCGCAGGATGTCCATGATGGTGGCGTAGCCGACGCCTTGCACATAGTAGTGATTGGGCTGGCCAAAATAGCGCTCCGATAAGGCCATGAACCCGTACATGACCAGGCCCACCAGCAACATCCCCGATATGTGCCGCGTGTAATAGTTGCCGGGCATGGCGTCGAAGAGGTCCTCGAACCAGTAAATGCCGCGCGTCAGCAGCCATGCCAGCACGCCCACGATCAGCCCCAACAGGGCGAACCACGGCAGCACCGGAAGGATCTTCTCAGAGCCTTCGATGAGCGAGAGGGACCGGACGTTGAACGAGGGCAGGACGCCGAAGAACACACGGCCGATGTAAGTTGCCGTCACGCAAGAGAGCCCGACCCAGAGCAGGCTCAAGGGGGTTGCAAACGGCAACATCAGCTCGACCGCGAAGACGATGCCGCCGATCGGCGTTTTAAACGGGGCGGCGATGCCGCCACCGGCGCCGGCGGCGATCAGCAGGGTCCGTTGCCGGGCGGGCATGGCCACCAGTTGCCCAAGCGTCGAGCCGAAGGCGGCGCCGACCTGGACGATCGGTCCCTCGCGTCCAACCGAGCCGCCGCTGCCGATCGAAAGGGCGGAGGCGAGCGACTTGATCCCGGCCACGATCGGACGGATCAGGCCGTCCTTGCGGTAGATCGCCTCCATCACCTCTGGCACGCCGTGCCCCTTCGCCTCCGGCGCGAAGGTCTTGACCACGAAGGCGACCCCGATGGCGCCGAGGACAGGCACGAGGATGACCCACGCGCCCCATGGCGAGGGCGCTGTATGGACATTGGCGTCGTAGTCGAAGGACCACTGGCCCAGGAACAGGAGGTTATGGAATCCACCGATCATGGCGCGGAAGATCACGGCGCCGAAGCCGGCAATCACGCCCACCGCCAGGGCGCAGAGCACCATCGCCCACCATGCGGCGGGCCCGGGCTCAAGGGGACGCCTTGGTTCCTTCGATTGCCCGGGTTCTTCTGCTTGCATCCTTCCGGCTGATCTCCTGCGCCCGACACGCCCGCGCGGGCGGCGGCGATTTACATTCTAACACATAACGGGCTCTATCATAAATGGACATCCGATGATCACGGTTGGCGCTTGATCCGCCGTGATACGCGCGAACGCAGATGGCCGTTCGTCAATATCCGTATTTGATGCCGTGGTGGCTTAATTGGTAAAAGCAGCATTTCGTCGCGCACGACATTAAGGTCGAGCACCTGACACGGCGGCGGTTGCGGAGGAACTCCAGGATCGGCGGAACCCGCGCCGAACTACGGGGCCGGCCATGAAGCCTGCAATACGAGATGCTGGCCGATATCGCCCGCGGGCCCGAGGTCGAGGCCCGGCAACATACGGACTTCCGGCTGTCGCATCCCCGGCTAGTTGACATTTTTCCCCAGCCGCGTCCAATGCTCGTGACGGCCCCGCCGGAGAGGGCTGTTTAAAGTCAGGGAGGTCAGTATGTTCCATGTAAGTTCCCTATTAAAGAGCTCGGTTTTGGCTGCCGCCTTTTGCTTCGCCGCGGCGACCGCCATGGCGCAGAACACGGGAAAGCCCACCGATCCGCAAATCGCCGACATTGCCTACACGGCGGGGCAGATCGACATCGAGCAGGCCATTGACGCGCTGAAGAAGACGCACAACAAGGCGGTCCGTGCCTTCGCCGAGGAGATGATTCGGGATCACTTGGCGGTGAATAACAAGATACTGGCCTTGGCCGACAAGCTGAAGATGGAGCTGGAGACCAACGATACTAGCAAATCCATGTACCGGGATGCGCGCCAAAAGCGTGAAGAGCTGCGGGCATTGAGCGGAGCCGACTTTGACAAAGCCTATGCCGAGAACGAAGTCGCCTATCATGAGGCCGTCAATGGAGCGCTCGAATCGACGCTGATCCCCGACGCGCAGAACAACCAGCTCAAGAGCTTGCTGGAAACCGGCCTCAAGCTCTTCAAGGAGCATCAAAAGCAAGCCGAAAAGCTCGTGGACGAGCTGAAATAGGCTCCGATGCCGATTCGAGCGAAGATAAGGACAGGAGCAGCGCTGGCATTCTGCCTTGTCTCGCTCGTCTCTCCGTCGCGGGGTGCCGGTCCGCGGGTGCATAGGATCCGAATCGATGATCTGGCCTTTGGACCGGCGCCCGGCGGCCTGCACGTGAACGACATCGTCGAGTGGACGAATTCCGACATCCTGCGGCATACGGCAACCGCTACGGATGGGAGTTTTGACATCGATCTCCCAGCCGGAGCTACGGGCCGGGCGATTTTGAAGCGTGCTGGTGGCGTGACCTATGTGTGCCGCTTCCATCCCGGAATGAAAGGACGGCTGGAAGTTGCTCCTTGATAGAGCATGAACCCCGCGCTAACGATTGATCGGACTTAATTAACCAGATCGTGGTCAATGCAAAACAGCGCCGTCCCTCGCATCTTTCAAAAGCAAAGGCCTATCGCAATGTTCGTGAAGTCCGCGCTCGCAATAATTGCCCTCTCGCTGCCCATGGCGGCTCCCGCTCTTTGCCAATCCGATCTGCGGTCAGAGCAGCAGGCAGTATGCGAGGATGACGCTTACCGCCTCTGCCCTGACGAGATTCCTGACGAGGCCCGCGTGGCCAGTTGCATGAAGCGCCAGAAAGCCAAGCTCAGCCCAGGGTGTCGGGCGATGTTCGCGCCATCGCCCCGCCATCGCGCCGGGCGCTGAGCCGGCCGTCTATTTCCGGTCACGCCGCCTCCGCCAAGGCCGTGAGCGCCGCGCAAACGTCATCGACGATTCTCTCGACAAGATCGAGGTTATCGCCTTCGCCCATGACCCTGATGACCGGTTCGGTGCCGGATGCGCGCACGACGAGGCGGCCACTTTTGCCGAGCGTCTCGCGGCCATCCTCGATGGCGCGCGTGACACCCGCATCCGCCAAAGGCTGTCCGGCCTTGAATCGCACGTTCCGCAAGATTTGCGGCACCGGATCGAATCGACGGCAGACTTGGCTCACCGGTTTATCTTGTTGCTTGACAATTGCCAGGACTTGCAAGGCGGCAACGAGTCCGTCGCCGGTCGTGCAATGATCCGAGAAAATAATATGGCCGGATTGCTCGCCGCCGAGATTGTAGCCGTCGCTGAGCATGCGCTCGAGCACGTAGCGGTCGCCGACCGGCGTGCGCACGAGTTCCATCCCCTGCCCCTGCAGGAAACGTTCGAGTCCGAG
>JBAUNU010000517.1:0-8267 GCA_049579405.1 Methylocella sp. | reverse complement strand
GTGCAAAGCGGGCCACTACCATCATTAGAAAACAAGGAATTCAAATGATCTTTCCCTAACGGGATGAACTTTGTTTTGATTGCTTGCATTAGCATATATTCAAGGAGCGATGCCGACAGCATGGCGGCCTCATAATCTGAGGCAATTTGTGCCATAGCAACGCGGCTCATAACCTCTTCTCTTGAAGGGGTTTCGTTTTTCAAATCCTTAAGGGTCTTTGGTTTTGAATCGCCGGCCATGTAGCACCCAAGATTTTACGGACGAGGAAATCGCGCGGCGCCGCGATGAAGCGTTGCTACGCGCGCTCAACACCCCGCCTAAGCCTCATTCGCAAATGAAGCTCGGCAAGCGTAAGGCGAAAGCTGGCGCTAAGGCGAATCCAACGAAGAAGCGCTGGCGGCCTTCTATGGAACGCGCATGACATATGATACATTCCGATGGCGTAGCCATCGACAACACGCGCTTAGGCTAGGCCTTCGTCTTCTTTGGGCAGCGACCAACCCATGGTCCGGGCTGCCTTACGGATACCGCGAAAAATATCTATCGCAGATTCCCTATGCAGAGGAATTTCCAAAATGGCTCCCTGTGGAGGCGCTGCGAGGGCGCGTCCTAAACTTACGGGAACTTGTATTGCTAAAGCGAGCTGCATTGGGCAAGCGCTGGCAGGAATTATCCGGACGTCAACATTTGGAGCCTGATCAAGCCGCACCGAATACACATCGCGGAATACAGAGCTAAAGTCATCGGCCATGGCAAATTCGCTCCTTGCGCCAGCGCATGAAAGCCCGCGCTTTTTGCTTAAGCGTGCGTGGCTTCACGAGGCTGTCGATATTGCAACCGCTTGCCCTCTCCGCCCTTGACGGCGATGGCCGCGCGTTCCGCATCGCTGATCTTGCACGTATTCCATTTGTAATCCCACTCGCTCAAATACCTGGGCAAATGGGCTTCGCTAATCGAATGATGCGTGCCGAAAACCGCACGCTTCATGAGGCTAAAACGGCATTCGGCGGTGTTGACATGAATGAAGCCGCCGAGGCGTACATATTCATCGGCCGAATGATTGACGGCTCCGTGGCCCGAAAATTCCTTGCCGATCATCTCGTAGCTCGCTAGTTCGTCGGTTGCGAGATATGACTTGCGGCTTGCGACCTTGACGATAGTTTCACGAAGGGTCTTGGCCTTCACGTTGGCGACATGGAACGAATGACTGTCGCCATCGCGATCGACAAGCGTTAGAACCGTATGCTTTTTCGGTTCCTTTTTGGCAAATGCACGGTTCTTTTTCTTGCCGCCGAACAGGGTTTCGTCGATTTCGACAACCTTGTTTTCGCCGCCGATAGGCGACGGGCTCTTTGGTGTCATGCTTTCGCGGATACGATGACAAAGAAACCATGCCGATTTATATGTAACGCCGAGCATGCGGGATAGTTGAAGGGCGCTCATACCCTTTTTGCTGGCGGCCATAAGGTGATAGGCTAGCACCCACTTGTTGAGCGGAATTTTGGAATCTTCCATGACGGTGCCAACTGTCACCGTGAAAGGCTTATCGCATTCATTGCACCAATGGACGCCGGGCCGCGTGCTGTTTCCAGCAAGTTTCGTAATGCGGCTGGAATCGGCATTGCCGCAGTGGCGGCAGGTGATGCCGTTAGGCCAGTACAGCCGCTCAAGGTGTTCGCGGGCTTTGTCGGCATTGGTGAAAATCGGATTTGTAAGATCACGCATGGGCTTATCCTTGATTGAGAGGACCGTACACCATTTCGCGTTCTACGTCAAGTATATACGTGCCCCTCTTTGAACTGCGCGGCCTACGGGCACGTACCGGTGCTGCAATGGATGATCTTTCAGTTCTCATGCTTTACGTCGTAGCGGACAAGTATTTAGGTAAAAACGGCGAGCTTGGCTTCGTGATAACTCAATCTGTGTTTAAGACGGAGGGAGGAGGTGAAGGATTCCGCCGCTTTAAGATTGGCGATGACCAGCCGTTGCGAATAACTCAGGTGGACGATTTCAGCAAGATTCAATGCTTCGAAGGCGCGACAAATCGGACGGCGCTTGTTATATTGCAAAAGGGCCACCCCACAACGTACCCGGTCCCTTACAAGTTTTGGCGGAAAGCTTCACGTGAGGGAATTCCTACCGATGCCGACTACGACGAGGCTATGAGTCGTTTAACACATGCCTCGTGGGTGGCTCGACCGGTCAATGATGCGAAGCGAACGTCGCCTTGGTTAACTGGCCGACGAAAAGCACTTTCGCATCTAACGAATGTGATTGGCCACTCTGATTACGTCGGCAGATATGGATCCCACACACATCTGAATGGAGTTTATTGGGTCGAGATTGTTACGACGCGAAAGGATGGATCGATCCTGATAAGTAATCTTCATGATTGCGGAAAAAGGAAAGTAAAGAATGTGAACGTGGTAATTGAACCAGATTTCCTATTCCCTCTCATACGCGGTCGCGACGTTGCTCGTTGGAGCGCAAAACCGAGTTGCTTCATCTTACTTCCGCAGGACCCATCTGATCCCGCAAAAGGTCTCCCCCAACGGCAGATGGAAAGGAGCTTTCCCAAGACGCTGTCGTTTTTCCGCCAGTTTGAAGAGGAATTACGCAACAGAAGTGGCTTCAGGCAATTTTTCGACCCCAATATTTCACCATTCTATTCTGTGTATAACGTTGGGCCATATACATTCTCAGAGCACAAGGTTTGCTGGAGGGAGGTTGCGCCTGATCTCAGCGCGGCCGTTTGTTCCTCTTTAGATAACAAAGTCGCCACATTCGATCATAACTTGGGTGGGGTTTTCTTGTCAGTCCGGCGACGAGGCGCATTACATCTGCGCTTTGCTCAATTCTGCTCCGGCAAATTTTGTTGTCCGAGGATATGTAACGTTACATCCCAGTCCTGCGATCCTAAAGAACATCAAAATTGATCGGTTCACCCCAAGCAACGAACTTCATCGCATGCTTGCGGCGAACAGCCGCGCACTCCTTACCGCTGTTGAGTTAGTCGAGGATGAAAATAAACAATCGCTAGAAGCAAAGAACCTCGAACTCGTCGGCGCGTATTGGAATCTGTCGAAGTCTGAGGCGCTGGAAGTCCAATCGTCTCTTAAGGAATTGAACTGACCACTGTTGTTGGGTGATGGTCGTGAGTAGCGTTATAAATCGGCAGTTCTCGCCTGGACGACTGCCCGGCGACCCCCGCCGCAAGACGGCGTTACTGATAAATCCACCGATCTACGACACGCAATACTGGGCGGAATGGTCGCAACCCTACGGCCTATTGCGGTTTGCCGCGCTGCTCAAGCAGTACCGTTATAGGCACCTCGACTTCTTTGATTTCATGGAGGCGACCCCCGTTTCAGGCGATCCGCGCGACGGTGAAAGCAAGCGGACGGTTCCGCGCCATCGCATTCACTGCGATCAATCGTATGCAAACGAGTCGGGTCCCGCCGCAAGGGCACGTCCATACGTCTTGGAGAAGGATGGCGAGGTTCGCGAAGTCTACAAGCACCATTTCGGCAAGTCGTGGGACCAGTTTGAGCGGTGGATCAAGGCGAAGGGGTTAGCCAAGCACCCGCCGCATGAAATCTATATTTCCTCTGTGATGTCCTATTGGTGGGAGAGTACCCGCGATCTTATTCTCCGCTTGCGCCGGCTAATGGGGAAGAAGCCGCGCGTTATTATCGGAGGCATTTATCCATCGATCGCGCCCGAACACGCCGCCCGCTATACCGGAGCCGATGTGGTCGTGGCGGGCGAGGTTCATGAAGCTAATGATCTGTGGACGGACCTCGACGTGTATCGCAGCAAACCAGCGTACGCTATCATTACGCCCAGTCGAGGCTGCCCCTACGATTGTCATTATTGCGCGGCCAAGATCATCAATGGCGAACTCCGTCAAGTGCGCTTCCGCCAGGTAGACGATATCTTTGCGGAGATGGTCGACAAGTACGAGCGATTTGGTATCCGCGACTTCGCCTTCTATGCCGACTTCCTGCTAATCCGCTTTCAAGACAATTTGATTCCGCTGTTAGAGAAGATCATTGGCGCGCGGGTGCCCTGGCGACTGTACGCACCGGAGGGACTGGACACGCGCTTCCTGGCGCAATCGCAGGAGCTTTGTGACCTGCTCAAAGCCGCGCAGTTTCAGAACATATATCTGCCAGTCGAGAACGTTGATGATGGCATTCTCCTCAGTCTCAATCGCAAGCACGTGAAACTGAGGCATGTGGTTCAGGCCGCAGAGAATATTGGCCGGGCCGGCTTCCGAATGCGCCATCAAGGAGTGAGCGGATATTGCCTCTACGGAATTCCTGGTGAGCGAATTGAGAATGTCGTTCAAACGGCGCTTTTCGTCTCCGATGTCATCGGCTCAGTCATCCCGATGCTGTTTGCTCCCGTCCCATCGACTGTGCTGTTCGACCGCCATCGCGGTTATTTTACCAGCCGTGGATGGTGCGAACCGGACGGGACTGTTCGCGATCTCCATCTCCTGAACGGAAAACTGTTCCCCTTCTTACACATGAATGAGGGGCCCATCTCGGACTACATCGATTTACAAAGGATGATGTTCATGCTCAACGAGAGCTATCAAAGCAAATCGTTTAGCATTTTCGGTGGCGGCACCGTTGCGGCGTCGTTCAGAAAAGTCATCGCCGATTTTCAAATCGCGCAACAGGGTCATGAAGAGGTTCAAGTCCATGGGGGTTCGATCGTAAGCTTCGCATGACGCCAATGATACCGCCCGCCGGCTGCGGCTGCCCCGTGACCCTATTTTTGCTTGGCCTTTGCGGCCCCTTGGCCGGAACGACAACAACACGGATTCCCAGCAGGTTGGCTAACGCTTGCAGGGTCGGTGAAAGCTGAGTTTCGGTGATCAGCAAGGACGATCCATTCGGGATTTTGCCTTCGGCTTTCAGTTCAGCTCGCAGAACAGCTTGGTACTTCACACACTGATAAATCCCACGCTCCCGATCGGCATCATTCGCATTCGCAGCTTTGACTTCCACTGCAATTCAGCCGTCTTTGTGCTCGAACATAACATCCACGCAATCGGCCGATGCGAATCGCCATTCGGTCCGGCCAGGGCGATACGAGATTTTGGTCCCCAATACGTGTGGATTCTCGGCCACCCACTTTTTGAACGCTTGATGTGCTGCGCTCTCTGGCTCAGTTGACCACCCACCTTTTCGGGGCGTCTTCGATTGGGCGGCTGAGCGTAGGGCGGGAATGTTGCCCTTGATGGATTGAAACCCGCATCGAGCTAAAATTTCGTCCCACTTCTGAAAGCGCCACACCTCGTCCATAGTTTCTTCGGCCATTGCCTTCCGCTGAGCATCGGTTAATGCTATTGCGCGGTTCTTGTCGAGATAAGTTGCGAGATAATAGTCGCATCCAGTACCAGGAATCCCAGATTCTGCGTTGACGACGAGAGCATTCAGAGGCGGGATTTTTTCGCCTATTTCTTGCTCTATTTCGATGCACGCCCTTCCGACCGCTCCAGCCGGGTAACCATACACGACGACAGTCACATGGTGGCCCCATCTCCGCCGCTGTAGCTCGGTGTCCAACTGACCGTACGTGATCCTTTTTCCGTGCTGCGCGCACCATACCAACAGGGGAAACATCCGCCGCGCAGTGATTGCGGCCCATCCGCCACCGCGAAGCGCTTCAGGACGTGCCATATTCTCCGCCCCCTAAATTCGTTACCAAAGCAGTCTGATCACCGAGAATATCACAGGTGCTCGCGTCGAGCTTCAATTTTATCCCCCACCGCCCCGCCGCGCCCGGCATGTTTCGAGGCCTTCGAGGACGTTTTTACCAATCGCGCGGGTCTCTTGCTTCACCCCAAGCGGCAGAGCCGCGCCACGGCAAATCGGTCATCGAACGCGCGCAGCGGCGCCGCTCTCGGACTTGCGCGAATACCTGCTGGAACGGCGGCCGTGCTTGAGTGGCTACTTCAACGTCGAGGTCGCGAAATATGAGGCCACCCGGCGCCGAAAATCAGGGATGAAGGGCTACGCGGTGCGTCCAAAAGGATGGACGATAACCTTACCGCCTTCGGCAAGTTCGTCGAAATAGTCCGCCCATTGCTGCATCATACGCCGGCGCTCGGGGAGGTATTGCGCGTGATTGTAGGCGGCGCGGACCTTGTTGCGTTCGTCATGGGCAAGCTGGCGTTCGATGCAATCAGGATGGAACCCCATTTCGTTTAGGAGGGTGGATGCAACCGCGCGAAAGCCATGGACAGCGCGGCCGTGAAAACCCATACGATACATCGCGAAAAGCATGGTATTGTTCGACATGAAGCTTTCGACTCCGGGCGACAGAAACGCATAGTCGCTGGGACCGGCGATCGAACGCAGCTCGGCGAAGGTCTCGACGGCTTGCCGTGAGAGCGGCACGATGTGCGGAGCGCGCATCTTCATGCGTTCGGCAGCACCACTTCGGCCAGATCGCCCACGCGCCGGTACCAGGCGGCTGCTGGCAAGGGTTTGCGGCTCCGGGCGGGCTGCGCAGGGCCAGTTTAAGCCCGTCGCTGGAAATTATGTGAGGCAACCGCTATCAAGCGCGCGCGTCGCTCAAGCTCGCAAGGGCACAACAATTCCGCCCCGCCGCAATTCGTCCAGCCGATCCGCCCAATATGCCATCATCTCGACGCGCTCTGCCCAATACTCGGCGCGGGCGTAAGCCTTTCGCACCGCGTTGGACTCGACATGGGCGAGCTGCGCTTCGATGGCGTCGGCATTCCATTTGCCACATTCGTTGAGAAACGAAGAGGCCGCTGCCCGGAAGCCATGGCTGGACATTTGGTCCTTGGCATATCCGAGCCGCCGTAGAGCCGCGTTGAGCGTGTTTTCTGATAGGGGGCGCGAGGGTGAGCGCACCCCTGGAAAGAGCAATTCGTATCGCCCTGTGAGTGTACGAAGTTCTTCGAGGATGGCGATGGTTTGCGGCGCCAAGGGGATGCGATGCGGCCGACGCCTCTTCGTGCGGTTCGCGGGAATGGTCCAGACGGCTTTATCGAGGTCGAATTCATTCCAAGTGGCGAAACGTAATTCTCCTGGCCTCGTGAAGGTCAAGGCGAGTAACCGCAGGGCCAAGCGGACTTCCGGGGTTCCATCATAGCCATCTATGGCGCGCAAAAGCGCACCGAACGGGATAGGTTCAACGATGGCGGCGCGATGCTGGACAGCGGGCGCGGTCAAGGCCCCGCGTAGGGCGCTGGTAGGATCACTCATGGCGCGGCCTGTCGCCACGGCGAATCGAAAGGCTTGCCCAACGATAGCTCGGAGCCGCCGGGCGGACTCAAATCGTCCTCCCACCTCGACCTGCCGGAGCACGGCTAAGACTTCCAGCGCGGTAATTTCAGCTATAGGGCGGGGCCCTAGTGCCGGGGTCGCGAGGCCAAATAGCCACTTCGCCTTGCTGACTGTCGTCTCCGACCTTCCCTCCCTGCGCTTCTTTTCCAGAACCTCGCGGCTAATGGCGTCGAAGGTATCGGCCTTCTGACTTTCCGAGGCCAGCTTTCCTAGCCGCTTTTGTTGGCTCGGATCGAAACCAGAGGCCAACAGCTTCTTGGCTTCCTCCCGCTTCGCGCGTGCCTCTTTCAATCCGATGCCTGGATATGAACCTATTGCGAGTTTACGCTGCTTGCCCGCGAAACGATAAGCCAAATTCCAGAGCCTCGAACCCGACGGCTGAACCCACAGTTGCAGGCCGCCGCCGTCCGAGAGTTTAATTGTCTGGCCTGTCTTGGATTTCGCCGCGCGGATCGCCGAGTCGGTCAGCATCTGTTGGCCTCGTGTCTCGGCACTCTGCGCCAAGGCCAACAATAAGGCCAACAAATTTGCTGGCTGTCAACGGACATTTGCGGACGATTTAGGACGCTCGTAAGGCTAACTTTCTTATTTTACTAGTATTTTCGGATGGCGTTGAACGGCTGTGGATATGTATTTGGTGCCCAGGGGCGGAATCGAACCACCGACACCGTGATTTTCAGTCACGTGCTCTACCAACTGAGCTACCTGGGCGCCGCCGGAATTTTGCGAGGTCCCGGGGCTTATAGGGGGGCGGCCCTCCGATTGTCCAGCGGCGGGTGTGGCGAACCAGGTCTCCGAGCTCACGTAGTCTAGGTTGAGAACCCATACAGAGCGTTGATTCCATGATATATTTTTGCCATGATTTGAGTCGCTGGAGGCAGAGGCATGGCAAGGAGTTTATTCTGGCTGTCGGATGAAGCATGGAAGGCGTTGGAG